>JBAPYD010000456.1:0-8035 GCA_049284555.1 Chromatiaceae bacterium
CCTGATGCGCGATGCCATGCGCATCGGCGACCAGGTGTTTTTCTACCACTCCAACTGCGAGGTGCCGGGTATCGTCGGCATCGCCGAGGTCGCGAGCGAGGCCTATCCGGACGCGACCGCCTTCGACCCCGACGCCAAGTACCACGACCCGCAGAGCGACCCCGACAATCCCCGCTGGTTCCTGGTCGACGTGCGCTACGTGCGGCATCTGAGCCGAACCATCTCGCTCGCGGAGCTCAAGGAGCACGCCGACGGGGCGCTGGCGGATCTCCCCCTGGTGCACCGTGGCAACCGGCTCTCGGTGATGCCCGTCACCGATGCGCAGTGGGCCTTCATCCTGGGGCTGGAGTGAGGTCCCGGGGGACGAGTCCGAGACCCCATCGGTGTAAGTGCCCATGATTCGGCGGACCTGGCAATGGCTGATGATCGCGCTGGGCTGGCTCGCCCTGCTGGTGGGCCTGATCGGCATCTTCGTGCCCCTGCTTCCCACCACGCCCCTGGTCCTGCTGGCGGCCTTCTTCTTCTCCAAGGGCTCGAAACGGCTGCACCGCTGGCTGCTCCAGCACCGGCGCTTCGGACGCTATGTCAGGGATTGGGAGCGCGAGCAGGTGATCCCCCCCGTGGGCAAGTACGCGAGCACGCTCTTCATGGTCCCCTCGGTGGGATTCGTGGTCCTGACCCGTGAGCTGCCGGTCGTCCTGTCCGGCGGCATGCTGGTGACGGTGGTCGCGGTCCTCTGGTTCATCTGGTCCAGACCCTCCAGACCCCGGGGGCGCGGCCAAGGTGCCGACACGGCCGCGAGCCCATCGTCCCCGCCGCCTTGAGGCCGATCGACACCCACCGTCGAGGGCGCACCGGGGCTCGCGCAGTCGGCGGGACGCGCAAGAAGGCGCGTGCCCGCACAAAATTACCAACTCGCAAGTTGTCGAACCCCGTCCCGACGTGTAAGGTTCCGGCCCTTCGCATCGGGGGTTTCCCCCATTCCATACGAGCCGGCGACCCCCCGGAGCCGAGGGCCACGCCAGTCACCACCCCGTCCAGAGGAGACCCCCCAGCCCCATGCTTGAGGTTACGAGGCTCGAATGCCGGCGCGGCGACCGCCTGCTCTTCTCCGGGCTCGACTTCGGTGTCGATGCGGGCACCCTGCTCCATGTCCGCGGGCGTAACGGCAGCGGCAAGACCACGCTGCTGCGCACCCTCTGCGGCCTCTATCGGCAGGATTCGGGCGAGGTGAGCTGGCGCGGGGAGCCCATCCGACGCCTGGCGGAGGATTACCGGCGGGAGCTCCTCTATTTCGGCCACCTCAACGGGATCAAGGGGGATCTGACCGGGGCGGAGAACCTCGCGATCTCGGCCACCCTGGACGAGGACGAGGCGGACACGGCGTCCGTCTGGTCGGCCCTGGCCCGCATCGGGCTCGCGGGCTTCGAGGACCTGCCGACCCGCATGCTCTCCCAGGGCCAGAAGAAGCGGGTCGCCCTGGCGCGTCTGATTCTGAGCCGGGCACCGCTGTGGGTCCTGGACGAGCCCTTCACGGCCCTCGACGTGGACGCGGTCGACCTGCTGCAGGGGCTGATCGCGGAGCATGTCGCGGCGGGCGGTATGACGGTGCTCACCACCCACCAGCCCGTGCCCCTGACCTCCGGCCAGGCACGCCATCTGGACCTCGGACACTGAGGCGGACAAAGGGGGCGAGGGTCCAGTGCTCAAGGTCTTCTGGCGCATCCTGACCCGCGACCTGCTGCTCGCCATGCGGCGGCGCACCGACGTGCTCACCACACTCTTTTTCTTTGTCATCGTGGTGAGCCTGTTTCCCCTGGGGGTGGGCACGGAGCGTCAGGTGCTGCGCGTGCTCGGGCCCGGAGTGGCCTGGGTCGCGGCCCTGCTTGCCTCGATGCTCGCCCTGGAGCGGCTGTTCGCGGCGGATTACGAGGACGGGACCCTGGAGCAGATGCTGCTGACCGCCCAGCCCCTGGCGCTTCTGGTCCTCGCCAAGGTGACGGCCCATTGGCTCCTGACCGGGCTGCCCCTGGTCTTGATCGCACCCCTGGTCGGCATGCAGTATCACCTCTCCGACGCGGCCATCGGGATGATGATGCTGGCCCTGCTGCTCGGCACCCCGGTCCTCAGCCTGATCGGGGCCATCGGGGCGGCGCTGACCCTGGGCCTGAGGGGGGGTGGCATCCTGCTGTCGCTCCTGATCCTGCCCCTCTACATCCCGGTGCTGGTCTACGGGGCCGGGGCGGTGGAGGTCAGCGCGGTGGAAGTTGCCGATGCCCAGCCCTATCTGATGCTGTTGAGCGCGTTCCTGCTGTCTTCCCTGGTCCTGGCGCCCCTGGCCGCATCCGCGGCCCTGCGCATCTCCATCGAGTAAACCCGAGTGGAATCAAGCCAAGCCGATGCCTAGCCCTTGGTTCAAATATGCCTCCCCCGCCGCCTTCTATCCCCTGGCGGGCCGTCTCATCCCCGTCTTTTGGACGCTCGCGGCCGCGCTCATCCTGCTCGGCCTCTACTGGGGCTTCTTCCAGACCCCGGACCAGCTGGGAGGCACCAACCCGCAGAAAGAGTATTACCGGATCATCTTCATCCATGTCCCCGCGGCCTGGATGTCCATGTGGCTCTACATCGTCATGGTGGGCTGGGCGGCGATCGGATTGGTCTTCAATACCCGTCTCTCGTTCATGATGGCCAACGCCATCGCCCCCACGGGTGCCATCTTCACCTTCCTCGCCCTGTGGACCGGGGCCTTCTGGGGGCGCCCGAGCTGGGGCACCTACTGGGACTGGGACCCGCGGCTGACCTCGGAGCTGGTGCTCTTCTTTCTCTACATCGGCTATATCGCCCTGCACTCCGCCATCGACGACACCCGTCGGGCGGACCGCGCCGCGGGCCTGCTCGCGATCGTGGGGCTCGTGATGGTCCCCGTGATCTTCTGGTCCATCAACTGCCCCGACCCCAACCAGTGCGCGGCCCTGCACCAGCGCTCCGGGCTGGGCCGGATCGAGGGCAACATCCTGTTCTCCATGCTGACGGTGACCTTGGGATTGTGGATGTACTCCTTCGCGACCTCCCTGACCCGCCTGCGCGGCATCATCCTGACGCGGGAGGCCGAGACCCAATGGGTGCAAACCCTGGTGCGGTCCGCGGCGCCGGCAGGAGCCCGGCCATGATGGAGTTCCTCGACCAGGGCGGATACGCGCTCTTCGTGTGGGGCTCCTACGGGATGGCCGTGGTGCTGCTCGTGGGCGAGGTGCTGGGATTGCGCCGCCAGCAGCGAACCATTTTGGCGCGGCTCGGTCGATTGATACGGCTTGGTGCCACCGGAGGTAAACGATGAAGGCAAGACAACAGCGGCTGGTCCTGGTAGGTCTGGCCATCCTCGGGGTCGGCGTCGCCGCCGCCCTGGCGCTCAAGGCGCTGCAGAGCAACATCTCCTACTTCTTCAGCCCCACCCAGGTGACGGCGAAGGAGGCCCCCGCCGACCACGTCTTCCGGCTCGGGGGCCTCGTGTCCGAGGGATCCGTCAAGCGGGGGGATGACGGACTGACCGTCACCTTCGACGTCACGGACATGGCCGAGACCGTCCGGGTGTCCTACACGGGAATCCTGCCGGACCTGTTCAAGGAGGGACAGGGGGCGGTCGCGCGGGGTCGCCTCGGGGCCGACGGGGTCTTCTACGCGGAGGAGGTGCTGGCCAAGCACGACGAGGAGTACATGCCTCCCGAGGTCGCCGACACCCTCAAGACCGCACACGCCAAGGGCATGACCGGGGCCGCGGACGCCGCGCGGATCGCCGAGCAGTCGGGATACGGCAGCGCCGCGGGGACGGTGGCCCAATGATCCCCGAGCTCGGACATTTCGCTCTGATCCTCGCGCTGGGCCTGGCCCTCGTCCAGTCCGTCGTCCCGCTCTGGGGCTCCTTCAACGGCCGGCGCCCCTGGATGGAGATGGCCCGGCCGCTGGCCTGGGGCCAGCTCACCTTCCTGGTGGTGGCCTTCGCCTGCCTGCTCCAGGCCTTCTTGACGGATGACTTCTCCGTCAGCTACGTGGCGCAGCAGTCCAATACCCTGCTGCCGCAGATCTATAAGGTCTCCGCCCTCTGGGGGGGACACGAAGGGTCCCTTCTCCTCTGGGTGCTGATGCTCGGACTCTGGGGGGCGGCCGTGGCGGCCTTCAGCCGTAACCTGCCACTACCGATGATCAGTCGCGTCATCGCCGTCCAGGGTATGGTGACCATCGGCTTTCTGCTCTTCACGCTCCTGACCTCCAATCCCTTCGAGCGGCTCTTCCCGATCCCTCCCGAGGGCCGGGATCTGAATCCCTTGCTCCAGGACCCGGGTCTGGCCATCCACCCACCCATGCTCTACATGGGTTACGTCGGCTTCTCGGTAGCCTTCTCCTTCGCCATCGCGGCATTGATCGGCGGGAAGCTGGACGCTGCCTGGGCACGCTGGTCCCGGCCCTGGACCACGGTGGCCTGGATCTTCCTCACCATCGGCATCGCGCTCGGCTCCTGGTGGGCGTACTACGAGCTGGGCTGGGGCGGCTGGTGGTTCTGGGACCCGGTGGAGAACGCCTCCTTCATGCCCTGGCTGGCGGGCACCGCCCTGATACACTCCCTCGCGGTGACCGAGAAGCGGGGCGCCTTCAAGAGCTGGACCGTGCTGCTGGCAATCTCCGCCTTCTCGCTCT
Organism: Chromatiaceae bacterium; assembly: GCA_049284555.1. Lineage (GTDB taxonomy): Bacteria > Pseudomonadota > Gammaproteobacteria > Chromatiales > Chromatiaceae > Thiodictyon. The sequence continues at coordinate 4,693 of JBAPYD010000456.1, forward strand.
CCCTGCTTGGCACCTTCCTGGTGCGGTCCGGCGTTCTGACCTCCGTCCACGCCTTCGCCACCGATCCCAGCCGGGGCACCTTCATCCTGGCCTTCCTGGTGATCGTGATCGGGGGCTCCCTGGCGCTCTACGCCTGGCGGGCGCCGGCCGTCTCCGGCGGTGGCCGCTTCGACCTGGTCTCCCGAGAGAGCTTCTTGCTGGTGAACAATCTCCTGCTGGCGGCCCTGGCCCTTCTGGTCCTGTTCGGCACCCTGGCACCGTTGATCTACGAGGCGGCCGGCTGGGGCAAGATCTCCGTGGGGTTCCCCTGGTTCAACACCATGTTCATCGCACTCTCGCCCTTTCTGGTGTTGGCCATGGGGGTGGGCCCGTCCACCCGCTGGAAGCACGATGAGCCGGGCCGCCTGGCGAGGCTCCTCTGGGTCCCCTTTGTCCTGAGCCTGGGGGTGCTGGCGCTCGCCTCCACGGGCCTGATCTTCCCCGGAAACCTCTCGGTGGGCCTCGGGCTCGGTCTCTCCGCCTGGCTGGTGCTCACGCACCTCATGAGCCTCAGGGAGCGCCTCAGGAACAAGGGTGGCCTCGCGGGCCTGATCGGGGACCTGCGCAACCGCAGCCGGAGCTTCTACGGGATGTGGCTGGCCCACATCGGCGTGGCCGTCTTCATCGTCGGGGCCACCGTGGTCTCCAACTTCGGCAGCGAGACGGATCTGCGCATGTCCCCCGGTGACGTGCATGAGGTCGCGGGTTACCGCTTCCAGTTCAACGGTGCGCAGCCCCACGACGGACCCAACTACCGGGCCCAGCGGGGCGAGTTCGTGATCTACAAGGGGGAGCGCCAAATCGACGTCCTGCACCCGGAGAAGCGATCCTACCTCTCCGGGGGCATGCCCATGACGGAGGCGGGGATCGACCCCGGCTTCCTGCGGGACCTCTATGTCTCCCTCGGGGAGCCCGTGGGGAGCCAGGGCGATTGGGCTGTGCGTATCTACTACAAGCCCTACGTCCGCTGGATCTGGCTTGCGAGTATCCTGATGGCCCTCGGGGGCATCCTGGCGGTGAGCGACGGGCGTTACCGAACGGCGCGCAGGCGCGTCCGGGTACCGGCCGGCGGCGGTCTGGCCCGGGCCTGAGCCCCGCCCATTCGACCTCCCTTTCCTTTCGCCGACGAGACGACCCATGGCCAGATCCAAGTCCAGCTACCTCGTGCCCCTGGGAATCTTCCTGGCCCTGGCGGCACTGCTCTTCTACGGGCTCGGCCTCGACCCGAAGAAGGTCCCCTCGCCTCTGGTGGGTAAGCCGGCGCCGACCTTCGAGCTGGAATCACTCCTGGAGCCCGGCAAGACGATCAGCTCGGACATCCTCAAGGGCAAGATGTCCCTGGTGAACGTCTGGGCCTCCTGGTGCCCCTCCTGCCGCCAGGAGCACGGCGAGCTGATCCGTATCGCCCGGGAGTCGGACGTCCAGATGATCGGCTTCAACTGGAAGGACGAGCGCCGGGCCGCCCTGGAGATGCTGCGCCGCTACGGCAATCCCTATGTGCTCAGCGTCTTCGATCCGGAGAACCAGGTGGGCATCGACTGGGGCGTCTACGGGGCCCCCGAGACCTTCGTGGTGGACGCCGAGGGGATCATCCGACACAAGCGGATCGGCCCTATCGATCAGCGTGTCTGGGAGGAGGAAATCCTCCCGGTGATCGAGCAATATCGAAGCAAGGGCTGAGCAATGCCCAGGACGACAGGCCCAAGGTAACCGCATGACCCCCGCCCCCATGATCCGCGCCCTCCTGGCAGCCGCCCTACTCGCCTACGGGAGCGTGGGCGCCTTCACCCTCGAGGAGTTCAAGTTCCAGAGCCCCGGCCAGGAGCAGGAATTCCGCGAGCTCATCGGCAAGCTCCGTTGCCTGGTTTGCCAGAACGAGTCGCTCGCGGCCTCCCAGGCGGATCTGGCCCAGGACCTCCGTAATGAGGTCTACCAGATGATGCAGGAGGGCAAGGGGCAGGAGGAGATCATCGAGTTCCTGGTGGCCCGCTACGGGGATTTCGTCCTTTACCAGCCGCCCGTCAAGCCGTCCACTTACTTTCTCTGGTTCGGGCCCTTCGTCCTGATCGGGGTCGGCGGGATCCTCTTGCTCCGTGTCCTCCAGCGAAGGCGGCGGGAACCCGAGCAAGACCTCTCAGCGGCCGAGCGTGACCGCATCGAGCAACTCCTCACCCAACCGGGCACCCGCCCCGGCGACACCCAAGACCGCGCCTCATGACCATCTTCTGGATTCTCGCCGCCGGGCTCCTTGGCCTGGCCTCCCTGTTCGTCGCCCTGCCCCTGCTCAAGGGGCGGTCCAGCTCGGATGAGCCCGGGCAGGACGAGCTCAACCTCGAGGTATTCCGCCAGCGTCTGGCCGAGCTGGACGGGGATCTGGCCTCTGGCTTCCTCGACCAGGGGCAGTACGACGCGGCCCGCCACGATCTCGAGCGTGAGCTCCTCTACGACCTGGATGGGAAGCTGGTCGTGGCCACCCCGCCGGCCGCGGCGAGCGCTTCGGGGGCGGGCACCCGATATCCTCTCCTGGCCCTCGCGCTCGTGGCCCTCGTGTCCGCCGGGGCCGTCCTGACCTATCTGGGGCTCGGCGAACGGCAGATGATCTCGCGGATCGAGGCTTTGGCTGCCGTCACAGCCCCCCATGCGGGTAGTGAGGGCGGCGCCGGTGCCGCGCCGTTGGACGTCCTGGTCCAGGGCCTGGCCGAGCGGATGGAGAAGAACCCGGAGAACCTGGAAGGCTGGCTGATGCTCGGACGCACCTACTTCGCCCTGGGGCAGGCCTCCCAGGCCAGAGACGCCATGGAGCGCGCCTACAAGCTCGCGCCGCACGAGCCGGAAGTGATGCTCGCCTACGCTCAGGCCCTCGCCACCAGCAACGGCAACCGCCTGGAGGGCCGCCCCGCCGAGCTCATCCAGGCCGCTCTCACCAAGGATCCGGCCAATCCCACGGCCCGCTGGCTCAACGGCATGGTCGCCTACCAACAGGCGCGGTTCGCGGAGGCGGCGGAAAGCTGGCAGGATCTGGTCCAGGAGATGGACCCCGCCAGCAACGAGGCGAAGCAGCTTGGCCGGCTGGTCACGGAGGCCAGAAATCGGGCCGGTCTTCCCCAGGTTAGCGCCGCGCCCGAGCCCTTGGCTCAGGCCCCGGCGGAAGCCGATCCCAACACGCAAGGGCCCCAAGCGGCGACCACCGGGTCCGCACCCCAGGCCGCCGAGGACACGGCAGGTGCCCGGATCCAGGTCACCGTGAGCCTGGATCCAAGCGTCGCTGCCCAGGCCGCGCCGGGGGATGCCGCGTTCATCTACG
>JBAPYD010000457.1:0-5758 GCA_049284555.1 Chromatiaceae bacterium
GATCCCGGGGGCTGGTGCGCCGCGCCCTGCGCACCTTTCGCCAGACAACGGCCTTTCCATCCGAGGGAGCCGCCGTTCCCGCCTCCATTCCGGGTGTGGGCTGGTCGGACCACTGGTCCTTCTGGCAAGCCGGCTACCCGGCCATCATGGTCACGGACACCGCCTTCTACCGCTATGCCCACTACCACACCGGAGGCGACACCCCGGACCGGGTCGACTATGACCGGACGGCACGGGTCGTCGCGGGGCTTGCGCGGGTCGTCGGCGCCCTGGCCGGGGACGAGTGACGACACGGACGCCTGCGGCAGGTCAAGGTGAGGTCGCTTAGCGGTTGCCCCGCGGGGACCGAGCTGGGACCATTCCCCGAGGACGCAACGACCCTCCACCCCAGCCAGGAGCAGTACCATGGCTAAATCTCCCAGCAAGCGCCGGGGCATCATGCTCGGCTACCAGGACGGCGAGACCCCCGCCCTCGAGCTTCCCGACACCCCGCCGACGGCCGCCGTTTCCCCCAAGCCCGACCAAACGCCACCCGGCGCCGAGGGCGTCGGCGGCGATGCGCTCAGCACCCTGAAGGCGATGGCAGACGATCTTGCCGCGCTTCGCCGCACGCACGCGGACCTGGAGCTGCGCTGGGAGCGCCAGGCCGAGCAGTTGGAACAGCTGGGGCGGCAGCGCGAGGAGATCGCGCCGGGGCAGACCCCGCGGACATCGGGCCGGCTCGGATTCCTGCTGGGCCTGCTGGCTCTGACGGCGATCGCCGCCTCGGGGTATCACTCCTGGCCCCGGCTCCAGGAGGTCGCGGTCGAGGTGAGCCGGGTGCACAGAAGCCTGCACCAGATCGCCCCGCGGCTGGAGACCGCGCACGAGCAGGTGACCTCCCTGACCACGGACATCGGACAGATGGGCGGCGCCGTGGCCTCCCTGCGAGAGAATGTCTCGGCGGTGCGCTCGGATCTGGGCGCGCTCCGTCAAACCGTGGACACGCTCCCTCAAGGCAAGGGCGCAGCACAGGCCAGCGCGACCCGCGGCACCGCCCTGACCGCTCCCCGCACCGCGACGACCCTACCCAACGCCTATCGGGCGATGTATCCCATGAGGCCCTGGTAGGCAGGAGCGGGCGGCGGCCGGCTGCTTCCCCGCGAAACCGTCGTGTGAAGTGGCCGGCGAACGGATCGGCCCATCCGCCCGCCCCGGGGCGAGACCCCACGGCCGACGCCGCGCTTCAAGCCCCCGTCTGAGTGGAGCCTCCCGACACGGCGGCCTGGGAGAGGTATCGCTCGACCGCTGTCTGCAGGTTGAACAGCAGCCGCTCGCGGCCGAGGGTCTCCCCGAGCGGGGAGCGTTGCACCATGCCCAGGGCCTCGGGGTTGAGCGCCACCAGCCAGAGCAGGACGCCACGCTCGCGCATCCGTTCCTCGCCCTCCATCAGCATCTTGAGGGCGGAGTACTCGATGTCCGGGACGGCGCTGAAGTCCATCGCCACGACCCGCGGCTGCTCGGTCTCGATCAGCGGCACGAGCTGCTCGCCGATGCGCTGGGCGTTGGCGAAGAAGATCCGTCCCTCGGGGCGCACGATCAGGAGCCCGGGGTAGCTCTCGTCCTCCGGGTGTTCATCGGACCTGGGACGAAAGACGTCGGTACCGGGCTTTCGGCCGAGGACGTAGAGCCGCGGGTGGGCTGCCTGGTAGGCTAGGGCGACCAGAGAGATGACGATCGCAACGACGATCCCCTTGAGGGTCCCGAGCAGCACGACACCGGCAAGCGCCGCCACCGCCCACAGGAACTCCATGCTCCGGACCCGCAGGATGCCCCGGAACTCCGCCGGCTGGATCAGGCCGATCGAGTAGACGATGACCACGGCGGCCAGGGTCGCCTGGGGCATGAGCCCCATCAGCGGGGCTAGAAAGAGCAGGGTCGCCACGGCAGCCGCCGCGGTCACCAGACCGGCCACCTGGGTGCGGGCACCGGCGCGCCGGTTGACGGCCGTCTGGGAGGTGCCACCACCCGAGGGCATGCCGCTGAACAGCCCGCCGACGACATTGCCGAGGCCGGTGGCCAATAGCTCGCGATTCGGCTCGGGACGGGGCTCCCCACGGCCCGCGAAGGCCCGCGCCGCGGCGATGGATTCCGTGAAGCTCATGAGCGCGATGCCAAGCGCGCCGGGCCACAGCTGCGCGATCAGCTCGAGGCTCGGCGCTGTAAAGGCCGGCAGCCCCTGGGGGATGTGGCCCACCGTCTCCACGCCTTGGCTCTGGAGCGCGAGCAGACCCGAGGCGGCGATGCCCAGCGCAACGGCGATGAGCGGCGCCGGGGCCCGCGGGGCGAGCCGCTCGATCCCCACCAGGATGAGCAGCATCGCAACGCCGACGGCAAGGGTGGCGAGCGAGGTCTCGGGCAGGTGATGGACGAGGGCGAGCAGGTTCTGCAGGAAGCCGCCCTTGTCGAAATGGACACCTAAGAGCTTCGGGACCTGGTCGAGGATGATGACCAGCCCGACCCCCGCCTTGAAGCCGGTCAGCACCGGCTCCGAGATGAAGCTGGCGACCACGCCCAGGCGCAGCACCGCGGCCAGGATCAGCATGATCCCGACCAGGAAGGCGAGGGTTGCAGAGGCGGTCAGCAGCGCCGCCGGCTCGCCCCCCGGCACCACCAGCGCGAGCTGGGTCCCGGTCAGGATCGCCAGCGTCGTGGTGGTGCTGACGCTCAGCGGCCGCGAGGTCCCGAGAATGGCGTAGATCACCATGGGGACGAAGGCGGTATAGAGCCCCACCTCCACGGGCAGCCCGGCGACTGTCGCGTAGGCCATGGCCTTGGGGACCACCACCGCCGCGGTGGTCAGTCCTGCGACGAGATCCAGGCGCAGCCACTCTTTGGGGTAGCCGCGGAGCCAGTCAACCATCGGGATGGCACTCATGTGATGTCACTCCTGGCCCGCCCCGTTCTCATCGGCGACGCCCTCCGGGAGAGCGAACGGCGTCGAAAAAGTCAGCGGCGTCATCATCAGGGCACCGCCCCCCGGACGGTGGATGTCCGCCTGCCCGTAGATCAGATCGAAGAGGCCATCCGCCTCGTCCGCGTCCACGACGACCGTCACCAGGCGCACCAGCGCGGGCTCCGGGAGCTTGCCCCGCCGTCGCTTGGTCTCCCGCAGGACCGAATGCCCGCGGCAGTAAACGCTGTTCGCCCGGGTGACCCCCTGTTGGTCCCGAAGCCAGTGCAGCAGTCTCCGTTCCGTGCCGTCGTCGGGGAGTATGCAGGAGATGAGCTTCGCCGCCCCGCCCGGCACCGAGGTCCGGTCCGCAGCGGCGCTCACCGCGCGCCCCCTTCCTCCGACACTCGCGCGAGGACCTCACGGGGGACGTAGGTCGCCAGCTTTTCGATGGGCGTGACATAGGCCATGCCGGCACCGGGGACCTGGAGCTCCGCGGCTCGATAGACGGCCTCGAGGACCGCGTCCTGGTAGTCGGTGGCGACCAGGATGCTGACGACGTCCTTCTCCGCCTCGATCGCGATGCCGAGCAGCCCGAGCCGCTCCCGCGGGCCGATACCCCGGGCATGGTAAACGAGGGCGCCGGCCGCGCCGATCGCCTGGGCAGCCAGGATGACCGCATCCCCCCGCCCAGCCGAAACGACGCAGGTGATCAGCGCCACGTCCGTCAGATAGGTGATCTTGTCTGCTTTCATACCAGTGATTGGACTTCCTCGACGTGGGAGGTGGTGAGGTCGGTGCGGTCAGCCCGCTCCTGCAGTCCGGCCTTCATGCGGGCCCACAGGCCCGTGAGCAGCACGCTGATGATGGGCCCGATGGAGGCCAGGCAGAGGATACCGAAGCCCTCGACCGCCTGGGTCGCATAACCGAAGCCAAGGCCCATGGCGAGCACCAAGGGGACGGTGATCGGACCGGTGGTGACGCCGGCGCTGTCCCAGGCGACGTTCACGAACTCCTCCGAGGACACCGCCGTCAGCAGGGCAGCAAGGAGGTAGGGGGGGACGATCAGCCACACCAGAGGCAGCTCGAAGATGAGCTTGGTCAGACCGAGGGCGATGCCGCAGGCGACCCCGACCGAGACCGAGAGGATCAGCGTGCGTTTCTTGAAAAAGCCGTTGGTCAGCTGCTCCGCGGTGACGCCCAGGGCATTGAGCGCCGGCTCGGCGATGGTGGCCCCGAAGCCGAGCACCCAGGCGAAGGCCAGGGCGAGGATCAGCCCGACCGCGTAGCGATAGAGCGGCGATCCGTCCGCGCCGGGGACCTCCATGAAGGCGGCCGGGACCAGGGACCCGGCGCTCCCGCCGAGCGCGGACAGCCCGTAGGTCAATCCGAGGTTGAAGAGGCACATGCCGGTCACCGTGAGCCCGATCCCGAGCCAGATCTCCCGGGGGCGCGGCAGGTTCTCCTTCAGCAGCAGCTTCAGGATGATGAACAGGAAGAGCACCAACGGCAGGATGGCGCGTATCCCCAGGATCACCTCGACCACCGGGCTGCGCTCATACCAGGCCAGCGCGGCAGCGCCCGTCCCCGCCGCCGCTGCGGCGCTGATCTCCGCGGGCGAGCTGGTCGCAGCGACATAAAGCGCCAGCAGCAGCACGCCGATGATGGGAAAGAGCGAGGCGAGGGTCACGATGCCGAAGCCGGAGAGGCCGGAATCCCCCTTGCCGGCGGCAGCGGCGATCCCGATGCCCAGGGACAGGACCAGTGGCACCGTGACCGGGCCAGTGGTCACGGCACCCGCATCCCAGGCGAGCCCCAAGACCTTGGCCAGCTCCGGGTCGTTTGCCCCATAGAGGGTCAGGCCGAGCACCGGCACCAGGGAGGCATAAATCAAGGGCTTCAGGCTCCAGCCGTAGAGGAATCGAAGGGTCCCGAGCACCGCCGCGAGGCCCACGCTGGCCCCGATGACCAGCACCAGGGCACCCGTCCACTGGTTGAGCATCGCCCAGAGATAGGGCGCCCGCTCGGGGGAGACGTTCTGCCCGGCGGCCTTGAGCGCCCCGATGGCCGGCTCGGCGAAGGTCACCCCGATGCCAAGCAGGAGGGTGATCAGGAGCACCAGCGGTAGCGGCGACTTCCGCGGCAAGGTGTGCCCGATCAGCTCGCCGAAGGGCATCAGGCCGAGCTTCAGCCCCTCCATGAAGAGCATCAGGCCGACGATCACCGCAAAGAGCCCCGCGGTGATGAGCCAGGAGTCGGCAACCAGCTGACGCAGGATCAGGATCTGGAAGAGGGCGAGATAGAGCGCCAGGGGCACCACGGCCTTGACCTGGTCCATGAACCGCACCGAGACATAGGGTCGGAGCAGCTCGGCGACCTCGTCCGGCTGCAACCGGATGGACCTTTGCGGCGGGGGCGGCATCGGCCGCCCAAGCGTGTCCCGCACCAGCGGTGGAACGATGGCATTGAAGCTGAGCTCCCGCCTGCCGGCGCCGATGGCGCGGAGGTAGTCGCCGTATCTGATTGCGCGTTTCATGCAGGGTCAGTGTCCCAAGGTAAAGAGAGAGTCTGACAGTGCCGTACGGCGGATGCCCCAGGGCGACCCGCCAGTCCACCCCCGCCGCGACGACGGAGCCGCCCGGCGGACATTCGATCCGGGATCCGGCCCGGCGGATCCCGGCCATTGGCGGAACCGCTATCGCGTTCCGCCCTCTCATAACGCATTCAAATTAAATATTTTTATAAAAACCCGTCCCTGGGAGCAGGCGAAGACGGCGGTCGTTTGCGATCAGTTCCATTGATCGGCAATGGCCGGAGGTCTTCGCG
>JBAPYD010000458.1:0-1812 GCA_049284555.1 Chromatiaceae bacterium
GCCAGGTCCTGCGGCGGATCGGGGCCCGGTCCGCCCTGCAGCGGATGACCTTCGATGGGCGCGCCGACTTCGACGAGCGTTATCTGCTGTTCGTTCGCGACCAAGTTGCCGCGCGGCGGATCTTCACGCCCCGGGTCATCGACGCCTTTGTCGGCGATCCCGGCTGGTTTCTGGAGGGGCGGGGTGAGCAGTGGCTCGTCTATCGGCTGTCCGAGGTCGTGCCCCCGGGAGAAATCGCCGCCTTCCTGGATCGGGCGATCGGTCTGGTCGAGCGTCTCGCCACGCCCCGATCCCCGTCTGGCTAGCGCGAAAGGGGCGGTCCGGGACCCGATGTCCCGGGATTCAGCGCAAGATTGCCCCCGTCTTTGATCCAACTCAGTCCAGGATGGACCGTTTTCCGTTTTACTTAGACTCCGAGACCACGGCGCTCTCTGGGTCGCCGTGGTCCACAAGAACGATTCGCAACAACGAGACGGATTCGATCGGCACCGCGGGACCTCACCGGGCCCGCGAGCCAATCCCACCAAGCCGCCGGAAGGAGTGTTCTGTGAAACGATTCCCCGCCCTCGGGGCCTGGTCGTCGGTCCTGGCCGCCTGTTTCTGGCTTGCCGGGATAGGAGGCGCCTGGGCCGACCAGCCTGATGCCAAGTCGACGGCCGACCACAGCAAGTTCGAGGAGCTGGCGGGCCCCTTCGCCACGGGCCCGGACGTCACCCGTGCCTGTCTCCAATGCCACACGGAGGCGGCCGAGCAGGTCCACAAGAGCATCCACTGGACCTGGAATCTCGATCAGCCGCAGACCGGTCAGCGTCTGGGCAAGCGCTGGGTGGTCAACAATTACTGTCTGAGCCTGACGGCGAACTATGCCCGCTGCACCAGCTGTCACGTGGGCTACGGATGGAAGGATGCGAGCTTCGACTTCAGCTCCCAGGAGAACGTGGACTGTCTGGTCTGCCACGACACCACGGGGAGCTATGTGAAGTTTCCCACCGGTGCCGGTCATCCGCCCTACGAGGACACCCCTTTCGACGGCAAGGTCATCAAGGCCCCCGACCTCGTGCAGGTGGCCCAGAAGGTCGGAAAGACGAGCCGCCGCAGCTGCGGCGCCTGCCACTTCAAGGGCGGTGGCGGCGAGGCGGTCAAGCATGGGGACATGGACAGCTCGCTGACCGAGCCGCCGGAGTCATTGGACGTGCACATGGCGCCCGATGGACTCGACTACAGCTGCTCCACCTGCCATGAGTTCAAGAGCCACGCGCAGGCGGGGAGCCGCTATCTGATGAAGGCCAAGTCCGAGGCGGGCGTCAGCCTGCCGGGACAGGAGAGCAACAGGCCCGCCTGCGAGTCATGCCATGGGCAGTCCCCACACAAGGCCGGGGTCGGCGACAAGCTCAACTCCCACGTGGAGAAGGTGGCCTGCCAGACCTGCCACATCCCGGAGTACGCCCGCGGTGGTAAGGCCACCAAGTTATTCTGGGACTGGTCCACCGCCGGGCGGCTCGATGCGCAGGGAAAGGCGGTCGTGGAGAAGCAGGGGGACCTGGTGGTCTACGACGGCAAGAAGGGGACCTTCCAATGGGGCGAGAACCTGGTGCCGGAATATCACTGGTTCGACGGCAACGTCCGTTACACCCTGCTCGGCGAGACCATCGATCCCGGCGATCGAACCGAGCTCAACAAGCTCTCGGGCGGCTACGACGATCCGAAGGCCCGGATCTGGCCCTTCAAGGTCATGCGCGGTCGCCAGCCCTACGACAAGGGCAACGACATCCTGGTGGTGAGCCATCTGTTCGGCAAGGATGGGGACGCCTT
>JBAPYD010000459.1:0-4268 GCA_049284555.1 Chromatiaceae bacterium
CTTGATGGCGTGCTGCGTGCCGAGCCCCGCGTGACGGGCGAGATAGACCTCTCCCATGCCACCGCCCCCGAGCAGTCGCTCCACCCGATAGGTATTGACCAGGAGGGTTCCCGGCGCGATCCCGTGGGGCGAGAGCGGCTCCGGACGCAGGACGGTGTCCGCCGCGCCGTCGAAGGCCGGGGGGGCAGCAACCCGCTCGCTTTCTGCGCTCATCCGCATGGCTCCGCCACTAGAGAGGTTCCGACCACAGCGCCACCCGAGGTGGGGGTCAGCGCCCCCAGTGTAATCGACCGGCGCGAAAAGGGGTGCCGGGTGGTTCCGTTCGAATCCGGGTATCTGGCCGCGTGCCCTGGCCCGAGCCGAGCCTGCCAGACACGAAGGCAGGCGTAAGGGGACCCGAGCGTGCGACGGCCGAGCGTCCAAGCCGAGCCACGGACCCACCAGACGCGGAACAGACCATCCACTCGGGCCCGTCGTCCCTCACAGCCCCACTCGGGCACGCTCCCTCTGGCGGATCCCTTGCCGGACCACGAATACGCGTGGCGAGCGAGTCCCGGACCTTCGCTATACTGGACTGGTTATCAGGAGACGAGGGCCGTGCGAGATACCCTCGCCGGGCCCGCGTTGGTTGGCAAGCCTGCATATGCACGGGGTGGTAGACATGGACTCCCGCACTTGGCCTCCGCGAACGAGCGTGGTCCTCGGTTTCGCCCCAACGATGTGCCGTCCGTAGGCCTGCAAATGTCGCTGCGTCTCGAGGTATTGCAGTACCGGGGGCTGCCACCAGCTCGATCCCTCGCACGATCGCTGGACGAGGGCGTCTGCACCCTCGGCCGCAACCCGGACAACGACCTGGTCCTGGAGGACCCGGAGCGCCTGGTCTCCAGCCGCCACGCCAAGATCGAGATCCGGGAGCAAGGAGTCTGGATCATCGATCACAGCACCAATGGCACCTTCCTCAATCGGTCTTCGGATCGTTTGCCGTCGGACCAACCCGTGGAGCTGCACGATGGGGATACCCTCTCCGTCGGCCCCTACGAGATCTCCGTCGCGATCGATGCCATCCAGGGCGAGCCAGAGCCCCACGCCGACGAACGGGAGGCCTTGCCAGGGATGGAAGCCCCGGGGCCTGAGCCGGACATCATGGACCTCCTCGGCGGTTCCGGTGGCGAGCCACGGGGCTCGGATCGCGCCCCGAGCCAGGACCCGTTCTCAGACGCTCGCCCCCTGGATCCCTTCCTCGCCGGCCCGGCGCCCCAGGACGAGGGACCAAGGGCGGCGGAGCCCCGCCAGACACCGGTGGAGCACGTCTTCTTCCGCCCCCCGGAGTCGCAGCCGATCCCGGAGGGTTACGACCTGCTGAGCGATGCGCTGCTGCCGGCCACCCCCGAAGATGCCGAGCCCGAATCCCCGCGGGCGGCCACGGCCGAGCCTCCCAAGCCTCAAGTGGGCGGTGGTCCCTCGTTCGATCAGATCCCCGACCTGTCGCCCGACCTGAACGAGGGAGCGGCGTTGCAGGCACAACCCGAGCCGCCGGCCTCTGGTCCGGGCGATCTGCAACCCCTTTCTCCAGAAGGGACCCCTTTTCCGTCCTCGGGGATAGCCGAATCCTTCGCGCCGCCCCCCGAGCCACGGCGCCAGGACGAGCAAGCGGAGGCGCCCGTGCCCCCGGTACCGACCCCGGGTGCCAGTTCTCCTCCCCGCGAGGGGCGGGAGCTCGCGGACCCCCTCGCGGCGCTCATGAGTGGGCTCGGCGTCGGCGACCCATCCCAGGTCGGGAACCCCGAGGCCCTGCTCCGGGATGCGGGTGCCCTCCTGCGGGCGCTGACCACGGGTCTGACCGCCACCATGATCGCCCGGGCCCAATTCAAGAGTGAGCTGCGCCTGGGGGTCACCACCATCCGTCGGACGGAGAACAACCCGTTCAAATTCTGCGTGAGCCCGGAGGAGGCCTTGGAGCGGCTGCTGCTGCGTCCCAACCCCGCCTATCTACCCGCGCTCGAGGCGGCCCGCGGGGCCTTTGAGGACATACAGGCCCACGAGATGGCGATGATTGCGGGCCTGCGGGCTGCCCTGCGGGCCCTCCTGGCCCGCTTCGAGCCGGGTGCCCTGGAGGCCCGACTGGACGCGGCATCGGGTCTCGACAGACTGCTGCCCATGGCGCGAAAGTCGCGTTACTGGGACCTGTTCACCGAGACCTACGAGCAGGTCGCCGCGGACGCGGCGGAGGATTTCATGCAACTCTTCGGCGAGGCCTTCACGCGCGCCTATGAGGACCAGATCCTGCGCCTGGCCCGGGCCCGGGAACAACAGCCGAAGTGACGGCGTCGGCGGCCACCCCGACTCGATGAGGTCGGACGATCTACACATCCTGCGCGGAGGGACCATGGGGACTCAGTCAACGTATCGATGGAGACGGGCGATTTGCTGGCTGCTAGCCGCGGCCGCCCTGGCGATCCTTGCCGGCTGTGGCGGAAAGCCCCCGAAGGAGGAGAAGCCGCCCCCGGTGCTGCGCGTCAGCCTGGCGGCCGAGACCGATGCCAATCGCGGACCCGGTGGCCGAGCCCTGCCGATCGTGGTGCGCCTCTACGAGCTCAAGGCCCAGGGAGCCTTCAGCGGCGCGGACTTCTTCAGCCTGTACGACCGGGAGGCCGAGACCCTCGGCGGCGAGCTGATCGCGCGGGAGGAGCTGACTCTGGCCCCGGGCCAGACGAGCAAGATCCAGAAGAACCTGGACCCGCAGACCCGGTACCTGGGGATCCTGGGCGCCTTCAGGGACATCGACAAGGCGGCCTGGCGCTCCCTGGTGCCGATTCCCGAGGGCAAGGACATCGCTGTCGAGGTCGCGGTAGGCCCGACCGCCATCCGCGGCCTGGCGCGCTGAGGCCGGGCCCATGTCCTGGGACAATCGGGTTCTCTGGTCCGAGGGGCTCTTTCTCCAACCTCACCACTTCCAGCAGCATGACCGCTGGATCGAGGCGCTCAGCCGAGGACTCTCCGGGGTTGGCACGCCCTATCCCTGGGGGGTGCGCCAACTTGCAGTCGACCAGGATCTCCTGAGGTTGGGCAAGCTCGCCGTCACGGACTGCGCCGGTATCCTGCCCGACGGCACCCCCTTCGACGCCCCCGAGCGCGACCCCCTTCCGACGCCACTGGAGCTGGGGGACGACGATGCCGGTCAGCGGATCTATCTCGCCCTTCCCTTGACGCGCGCCGGGGCGATCGAGAGCGGAGGGGCCGATTCCCGGGAGACCATGCTGCGCTATCGGGCCGCGGAGCTCACGGTACGGGACAATACCGAGGGCGCCGGGACCGAGACCCTGATGGAGGTCGGACGCCTGGATCTGCGCCTGCTTCGGGAGCGCGACGCCCGGGACGGGTTCGCCTGCTGCGGGCTGGTGCGGGTTCTCGAGTGCCGGGCCGATCGCCAGGTGGTCCTCGACCCGGACTATGTCCCACCCTGTATCGACTACCGGGCCGCAACGCGGCTCGCCGCCTTCACGGACGAGCTCCAGGGCCTGCTGCACCGCCAGGCCGAGGCACGGGCCGGCCGTGTCCGTGGAGTGGGTCGCGGGGGCGTCTCCGACTGGGCCGACTTCCTCCTGCTCCAGCTGATCAATCGCGCCGAGCCGGTGGCGATCCACTTGGGACGGATCCAGGGACTGCACCCGGAGGCCCTGTACCGTTACCTGCTGGGGCTCGCCGGAGAGCTCGCCACCTTCGCGAGTGACGCCAAACGGCCGCCGGAGCTCGCCCCCTACCGGCACGACGACCTGGAGACGACCTTCACCCCCGTGATCGAGCGGCTGCGCGAGTATCTCAGCCGGGAGGTCGTGGAGCGGGCCATCCCCATTCCGATCCAGGAGCGCAAGTTCGGTTTTCGCGTGGCACTGGTTTCCGACCCGTCGCTCCTGGCCAGCGCCCGATTCGTCCTGGCGGGACAGGCCCAGGTGGACTCCCAGACCCTGCGTAACCGTTTCCCCACCCAAATCAAGATCGGGCCCCTGGACAAGATTCAGGAACTGGTGAAGCTCGCCTTGCCCGGGATCGGGCTGCGGCCCATGCCCACCGCACCCCTGGAGATCCCGTACCACGCCGGATTCGACTATTTCGAGCTGGACCGCACGAGCGACTACTGGCGACAGCTCGCCGGTGGGGGCGGCTTCGGACTGCATATCGGTGGCGAATTTCCAGGCCTTCAGCTGGAGCTCTGGGCGATCCGGGAGTAGACCTTGACCAACGAAGATCCGTTCCAGATCCCCGCGGAC
>JBAPYD010000460.1:0-2300 GCA_049284555.1 Chromatiaceae bacterium
GGCATCGATAACCTTCGTGCCTTCGATGGTGCTGGTCTGCTGCCAACCCTGGCCGGCGGGGGGGTCGACAAGGACGCCGTACTTGCCGGGGGCGAGGTTCTTGATCAGCACGGTGCCGGTCAAGGGATCCGGCTGGATGGTGCCGTCACCGAGCGAGACGATGCAGTCCTCGGTGTACGGATCGCAGTTGGGCGCGTACTCCGTGCCGAGTGGATTGTTGAAGGCATCGGCGATCACCTGGCCGCCTGCGACGCCGTAGCGACCCGCGGGCTCCTCGAGCTTGATGTTGAACTGGCTCCAGTCCACCAGCTCGCCGTCGCTGCCCGGGTTGTCCTCCTCCGGAAGGTCGGGCGCGCCGTTTGTCGGCCAGTTGTCCTGGAACAGGAAAATGGCGATCTGGGCGGTCGGGATGGGGTGGGACTGGACGGTGACCTCGGCCGTTCCGTCGCTGGTCGTCAGGTCCACCGCCTGGCCGCCGATGCTGTGCCCTGCATAGGGCAGCACCGAGACGTAGTACCGGCCCGCCGGCACATCGGCGATGGTGACCACGTCCGCGTCCGTGTTCCCGCTCAGACCCTCGGCAAGTGCCGACTTGGCCACCGGCTGGTTGCTGGCGTGGAAGCTCAGGGAGAGCATGTCGTCGGCGCTGGTTGCCGGGTTGTTCGGATCCACCGGGAAGGTGGTGTCCTCCTGGACGACATAGCGGAATCCGGAAACGGCGTTGCCGTCCCCATCCTTGACGCTGATTGTTAGCTGGGCTGCCTGGGCTCCCAGACCGAACGCGAGCACCGCCGCCCCAATGGCCCATCGGGCCAGGGGGGTGAGCGGCTGCCTTGGTTTCGTTTCTCTCATGGATTCACTCTCTCTTTTTTGTGAATTCAGGTTCCTGCGTGTCCGGACTCGCTGCTCGCCGGTTCGTCCCCGACTGCCGCCGCGGTCTGAGCAAGCCCACCGGGCATGGGGCGTCGGTGAGCTCGATCGGCAGGCTCCGCGACGGGCACCCCCGAACCTCTCAGGTTGCGGGGAGTCCAATTCCGATCGCCTGGCTGGAAGGCGCCGGCCCGAATCGAGGTGTGGTCGAGCAGCCGATCACACCGCTCCATCGAACCCGAGTCGATGCGGGGAGATTATCCGATGTGTGATATGGCGCACATAAGTGGGGAAAGCCCCCAACTATAGGGGCGGCTCTTCCCTACTCTGGCGAGGAGCGAGGACGGTAGCGGAACCGGAGGGGGGACTGTATCCCATTGCTGGGGATGGTCCTTGGAGGCGCTCGCCTACTGGTACGCTGGGTTTCATGGGGGCAGTCAACTGACCCCATCGATGAGAATTAGACGAGCGACGCATGTATGATAAAGGGCCAAGGCCCGAGCAGGAAGGAGGGAAAACCCCCAACCTTCCCCCGACGAAACCCCATATTTACCGGACGAGCGCCCTGTTCTGCGGTGTTAGCCTGGGCGTGAATGGAGCGTCGTCTGGTGGATTCAATCGCGGCGCGTGGCATGGCTGGGGCGAGGTGCGGGATGAGACAGAGTCGAGACAAAAGGAATCGGTGCGACGGGTTCGGGCTTTCATCGCCCGACCCGCCTCTCGCGCGCGGCGGAACGCAAGGCTCGCGTTCGATCGAGACGTGCTCCCCCTTTGCTCCCGCGCTGGGCTCCGGGGACGCGCCTCAGCCCGAGGCGCTGCCCGGGTCATGCGATCTGGCCGCGGCCTTTGCCGCCCTGGCTCAGCGAAGCAAGAGCGTCAACGCCCTCCTGTCGGGCGCGGCCCGGCTCCTGAGCTCCATGTTGGCGTACGAGAGGGTACTGGTCCTGGACTGCGCGGGGAGAGCCCCCGTCGTCCGTGACGCCGGTGGTGTGGGTTGGGTCGGCGGGGCAGGGCGGTCACTCGGGGAGACCCTCCTGGCGTTGCCGAACTTCCGCGCCGGAGCGAGGGCCGGCGCGGCAGTGGAGGGAAGCGCTGAGTGCGAGATCCGGGAGTTCGACGGCGCCGGCCTGGGGGCCCTGAATGGGGCGCTGGTCATGGCTGGCGAGGCGGACACGGCGGCCGCGGCCCTGACTTGCTGGTATCCGCTGCGCGGGCACGGCGGCGTTGCCGCCGTGTTGGCGGCCCGCGAGCCCCTTGGAGCACTTGGCGTCCAAGACCGGGCCATCCTGCGCTCGGCGTTCGCGATTCTCGGTACTGCCCTTTCATTCGCCACGAGGACGCGTCGCTACGCCCGGCGGCTCAAGCAGATCCGGCGGGCCAAGGTCGCCTGGGAGTTGACTGTCGATGCGCTGCCGCAGATCGTCTGTGTG
>JBAPYD010000461.1:0-5641 GCA_049284555.1 Chromatiaceae bacterium
GCAGGGCGACGATGGCCTCCAGCCAGTCGTTCTCGATGATCCAGCGGCGGATGTTGCTCTCGCCGGAGTCGGCGCTCCCGGTGAAGAGCGGCGAGCCGTTGAAGACGATGGCGAGCCGGCTGCCGCCTTCCCCGGTCTTGGGATCGACCGGCTTCATCTTGCTCAGCATGTGCAGCAGGAAGAGCAGCGAGCCGTCGTTCTTGCGCGGAAGCCCCGGACCGAAGCGCCCGGCGAAGCCTCGGTGCTCGTGCTCGTCGCGCACCGCCCGCTCGGCCTTCGACCAGTCCACGCCGAAGGGCGGATTGCTGATCAGGTAGTCGGCCTTGAGTCCGGGCAGCCCGTCGGCGGAGAAGGAGTTGCCGCACTTGATGTTGTCCGCCGCCTGGCCCTTGACCAGCATGTCCGCCTTGCAGATGGCGTAGGACTCGTCGTTCAGCTCCTGGCCGTAGACCTGGAGCCGGGCCTCGGGGTTGAGGCGGGCCAGGTAGTCCTCCGCCACCGAGAGCATGCCGCCGGTGCCGCAGGCGGGGTCGTACATCTTGCGCACGACACCGGGCTGATGCAGGGCCTCGCCGTCCTCCGCGAACAGGAGGTTGACCATGAAGCGGATGACCTCGCGCGGGGTGAAGTGCTCGCCGGCAGTCTCGTTGGACTGCTCCGAGAAGCGGCGGATCAGCTCCTCGAAGATGTAGCCCATCTCGTGGTTGGTGACGTTGGGCTCGGGCTGGCCGTCCGCCCCCATGTGGACGCTGCCGTCCGGGTTACTCTGGAACGGGTGCAGGTCGATCTCGACGAACTTGCGCGCCACCAGGAACAGGAGGTTGGCGTTGTCGAGCCGGGTGATCTGCACCTCGAAGCGGAAACGCTCCATGATGTCGCGCACGTTGGCCGAGAAGCCGTGGAGGAAGCCCGTGAGGTTGGCCGCGACGTTGTCCGGATCGGCGAGGAGCTTGGGGAAGTCGAGCCGGCTCACGTTGTAGAAGCCGCAGCCCGCGGCCTTCATGAGCATCTTCTCGCGCAGGGCCTCGGGCAGGTGGCGGGACCTGGCATCCGCCTCCCACACCGCCCCGCGGGAAGGGCTGAGCACCTGATCGAGACGGCGCAGGACGATGAAGGGCAGGATCACCCGCCCATACTCGGACTGCTTGTAGTCCCCGCGCAGCAGGTCGGCCACGCCCCAGATGAAGCTGACCTTTTCGGAGAAATTGTTCATGGGGGAGTCGCCATTCGCTCCCCAAAGGATACTTCCGGCTCCAGCGCGGGGCCAGGCTCCTTTGCGGCCTGGCGAGGCCGGGCGGGCAACGGGCTGAGGCAGACGCCTTTTCGGCTTCTCGAGGTGTATTGGCCGAAGATCATGCGCTGTTGCTGGAAGAGGGCTTACCGTCAATGCCGCGCTGGGAGCGCGCCAGAATTCTCCGTCTCCCACGGACGGTGTCGCAGAAGATCGTCCGCAAGCACCTTCCCCCTAGTAGAGGGTGTCGCAAAAGCCCCTCGCCCCAGAGGAGGGTGTCGCATAAGCCCCTCGCCCCCGAGGGGAGAGGGGTTGGGGTGAGGGGAGAAGCAGGCAACCTGTTGTTTTTCCAGCGACCCGCCCGGGCCTGCGCCGCGATAGAGCCGCGCCGGCTACGCTTTGCGACACCCTCTCGTAGGGGGAAGGGTGGGATGGCGGTGATGACCGTGGAATCGATGCGATGCATGGTCTCTACCCCCACCCTAACCCTCCCCCTGCAAGAGGGTGTCGCAAAAGCCCCTCGCCCCCGAGGGGAGAGGGGTTGGGGTGAGGGGAGAAGCAGGCAAGCTGTTGTTTTGCCGTCGACCCGCCCGGGCCTGCGCCGCGACGGAATCGCGCCGGCTACCCTTTGCGACACCCTCTGCAAGGGGGAGGGAACTTTTTGGCGACACCGTCCCGCTGGGAGCGGGCGGGGTGAGGGATCAGCCGAGGGGGTAAACGGCGAGGGTGCGGCCCCTAGTAGGCCGGCGCCTTGGCGTCGTAGCTGAGCCCGATCTCGGCGGCCTGCTCGCGGATGGCCCTATAGATGCCGTGGTCCAGTGACTCCTCGGCGCCGCCGGCGGCCTCGACCTGGTCCCGAAGGTAGGCGGCGCGTTGCTCGGCGAGCTGCCGCATGTCCTTCTCGATGGACTCCCGCTGCCTCGCCTTCTCCTCGATCAGGGCCTTCCTGTCCTCCTCGGGCATGGCCTGCATGGGCTCCGGAAGGGCCGCCGCGGGGATCGCGTCGAGGTTCACGCGCCCGCTCGCCACGTCCTCCACCAACTCCTTGTCGCCGAGCAGGTTGGACTTGCCGCTCGGCGTGGCATTGAAGGCGGCGCGTCTGGCCTGGGTGCTCACGGACGCCTTTTCGTGCAGCTCGGTGGCGGCCTCCACCTTGCGCCGCTTCTCCTCGCGCTCGCCCTCCGAGCCATAGAACAGGCGGGTGCCGTCCAGCTCCGCGGCGAGCTTCGCGAGGCGCTCATCGTACGGCGTCGCGATGGCGACCGCACCGCCGCCCTGCTCCACCTGGACGAAGCTGCCGTCACCCGCGCTGGCGATGCGCTGCCAGGTCTGCGTCGTACTGCCGAGCGTCCCGCACTGGATGGTGTTGACCTTGATGCCCCGGGCCTTGGCGCGCTCGACGCTGTCCGGCCACTTCACGTCGTCCTGGTAGTCCATGTGCGGCGGGGCGTCCCCGACCAGGAAGACCACCCGGTAGCTGTCCTGATCCGTGCTCCAGGACAGCGCCTCCACCGCCTCTTGGAGGGCCTGATTGACGCTCTCCGGGCCGTCGCCTCCCCCCTGGGCCTCAAGCTGCATCAGCTCGGCGTAGACCGAGTCCAGGTCGCTGGAGAGGTCCACCCGCCGGGTCACGTAATCGTCGCCCCGGTCCCGGTAGGCCACCAGTCCCATCCGGATCTCCGGTGCCGGCTGGGCGGCGGCGATGGTGGAGGCGATGGACCAGATCTTCTCCTTGGCGGCCTGGATGAGCCCGCTCATGCTGCCGGTGGTGTCGAGCACGAACGCGACCTCGACCTTCGGCTGCTGGTTGGCGATGGGACCCACAATCGGGATGTCGATCGGCGGCTGAGTCGATGCGTCCGACTGGCGAAGCGCCGGATAGAGGCCCACGATGGCGGACGTAAGCGCGATCAGGCCGACCGCGGTGAGCTTGGTGTTCATGGCATTCTCCTGAAGTCTCGAGGTGATCGATCGAAGGGGTCAGTCCCAGCGGGACTAGCTCGGTTCCGCGAGCTTGCGCAGGGCCAGCTCCGCGCCGCGGTGGGCGCGCTCGAAGGGGTCGTCTCCGGGCTCCTGCCGCCTCCGACGACCTCTGGTCGGAATCAGCACCCACAGCGCCAGGACCAGAAACAGGCACCAGACCGTGAGGAACGCGCTGCCGGTGTGCAGGTAGGCGCCGATGGCGGCCGTGAGCGCGAGACCGGTCAGCCCCAGATCGGCGAGGGCGGCGAGGGGACCGGAGTGAAAGTAGAGGGACCGAAGGAGTGACAGCAGCCCCAGATGGGCCAGGACCTGCACCGGAAGGGACGCGGCGAGGATCCAGAGCGTCCCGGTCACCAGGAGCCAGACCGCCAGACTGACCAGCCGCCCGACCCGCCTCGGCGTCCGGACGAGCAGGTAGAGCAGATAGGCGAGGGACAGGGCCGCGAGCAAAAGGGCCAGGGCGTCCCCAGGCGACAGCAGCCAGGCCAGGGCGGGGAGCCCCAGCCCGCTGGTGACCGCGGCGGCAAGCGCCCATCCGGTTCCTTCGAGGAAGCTCGGTCGTTTCATGGCGCGGCCCTCCGACGCTGCTCCCGCAGGAAAACCACCTCGACCTCGTCGTCGCTGACGGTCTGGCCCCGGGGGCTCCAGGGCGCCGGGGGACCTCCGTCGGGCTCCTCCCGCGCGAAGAGCTCCGCCTTCTGGCGCATGGCCTCCAGGCGGCTGGCGTTGGCTTCGGTCCGCTCGCGCAGGCGTGATAGCTCGCGTTCCAGCTCGCCCCTCCTACGCTCCAGCGCGTCCCGCAGGCGCTCTGTCTCCAGGCGTCGCCGAACCAGGGTGCGTGCGAGGTCCTCCCTGCCGGCCTGGAAGCAGAGGTCCAGCTCCCCGTCCATGCGCTCCAGGGATGCGGTCAGCTCCGCCCGGCGCTCGCCCAGACCCCGTTGCTCCTCCGCCAGCAGATCCAGACGCCGGCGGTCACGGCCGAGGTCTTCCTCCATCTCCCGCACCGCCTCGCGCAGCAGCAGCTCCGGCTCCTCCACCCCGTCCAGAACGGCGTGCAGGTCCGCCCGGAAGAGCCTGGAGACGCGGTTGATCAGTGTCATCGGTTACCTCCCAAGTGCTTGTCTCGAAACGCACTCTCAGTCTAGGGAGGCAAGGGCCGCGGGCGTAGACAGCCCTCGGTAAAACCCGCGCCGGCGGATTTACAGAATTGTTACAGGACCGCGGGAGCGGCCTGCTAGCATTGCCCGATGGGACACCCACACCGACGCCCGACATCGGACCCGAGCCAATCCGCCTGGAGCCATTCCCGCAGATGGAGCGAAAAATCAGACTGTTGATCGTCGAGGACGAGGAGCCCATCCGGGTGGGCCTCACCGACGTCTTCCTGTTCCACGGCTATGAGGTCGAGACCGCCGCCGATGGGCGTCAGGGCCTGGAAAGGGCCCTCGGCGGCACCTTCGATCTCATCCTGCTGGACGTCATGCTGCCGGGCGTGGACGGGTTCGCGATCTGCAACCGGGTGCGCGAGGCGGACCCGGAGCAGCCGATCATCATGCTCACCGCCAAGGGCACCGACGAGGACGTCATCCACGGGCTCACCCTGGGCGCGGACGACTACGTGACCAAGCCCTTCTCGGTGACCCAGCTGGTCGCCCGCGTGCAGGCGGTGCTGCGGCGGGCGCGCGTCGGCCTGGACCAGCGCCACAGGATCCGTCTCGGCGACGAGGTGGACATCGACACCCGCAACCTGAGGGGAGTCCGCGGCGCCGATGCGCTGACCTTCACCCGCCGGGAGATCGAGATCCTCCAGTACCTGGCCGCGAACGGGGAACGGCCGGTCCCCCGGGAGGAGCTGCTCGCCAAGGTCTGGGGATACGCCCGCACCCTTGGCATCGAGACCCGCACCGTGGACATCCATATCGCCAAGCTGCGGCGCAAGATCGAGCCGGAGCCGGCCCAGCCCCGCTTCCTGGTCACGGTGCGCGGGGCCGGCTACAGACTGCTCGCGGACTGACGGTGGCACGCGGTCCCCTTGCCGGACTGGACCCGAGGCGGCTTCGGCTCGTCCTCGGGCTCTTCTTTCTCGCCCTGGCCGTGCCCGCCGCGCTGCTCGTCCATCACGCCTACGGACAGCTCAAGTGGGAGTCCTTCCACCAGCTGCAGACCCTCGCGGAGGAGCTGACCGACCGCATCGATCGGCGCCTCCGGGCGATGATGGAATCAGAGGAGTCGCGCCCCTTCGTCGACTACGAGTTCCTGGTCGTGGAGGGCGATCTGGACGCCAGCTTCCTGCAACGCTCGCCGCTCTCCGCATTGCCGGATCGCTCCGGCATTCCAGGGCTGCTCGGCCACTTCCAGATCGATGCGGAGGGCATGTTCAGCACCCCCCTGCTGCCGCGCGAGCCCCGCGATGGCGCGGCCTACGGC
>JBAPYD010000462.1:0-1929 GCA_049284555.1 Chromatiaceae bacterium
GATCACCGCGCCCCTGTGCGGCTTCGCCGGGGTGCACGACTACTACAGCCGGGCGAGCTGCCGCCAGTTCCTGCCGCGGATCACCAGGCCCACGCTCATCCTGCATGCCCTAGACGACCCCTTCATGTTTCCGACCACGATACCCATGGAGCACGAGCTCGGGCCGGGCGTGACCCTGGAGCTGAGCCGCCACGGCGGGCACGTGGGATTCGTCGCGGGCCCCCTCCCCTGGCGGCCGGTCTACTGGCTGGAGGGGCGGATCCTCTCCTTCCTGAGCGAGGTCGCCCAAAGCCCGGGAAGCCCGAGTCGTCCACCGATCCCCGGTCAACCCCCCTGGGTTCCGGGCATGCTCTGATAGGCGGGCAGGGCGGCGAAGCGCGCGAGCCAGGCCCGCACCGCCGGGTAGGGGCCCAGCGGGACACCGGCCTCCCCGGCGAGGGCCGCGTAGGGATAGCAGGCGATATCGGCGATTGTGGCGCCCTCTCCCTCCAACCAGTGCCGGTCTCGCAAACGGTCTTCCAGGACCTCCAGACCCGCCCGCCCCTCCGCCTGGCACGCCGCCAGGTCGAAGGGCCGGTCGAAGCGCAGGACTGATCTGGCGCGGGCCAGGCCGTAGAGCAGCTCGTTCTCGGCCAGCGCCAGCCACTGCATGACCCGGGCCTCCCCCTCGGCGTCGGAGGGCAGCCAGGGACCCTCGGGGCGCCCGGGATCGCCGTAGCGTCGAGCCAGGTAGACCAGGATGGCCATGGAGTCCCAAAGACGCAGGTCCCCGTCCTGCAGAACGGGGATCTGGCCCCGTGGGTTCAGGGTCCTGAACTCCGCCGTCCGGGTCTCGCCCTTGCTGCTGTCCACGGCCACCCGCTCGTAGTCGAGGCCGAGCATGCCGAGCAGGAGGCGGACCTTGTAGCAGTTTCCGGAAAGCTCGAAGTCATAGAGGCGCATGGGCGACCTGACGGCAGGTTGGCGTGCGTCGAATCTACCAGAACCGCGTGCGGGCCACGATAAAGGCGCACCGTCAGCCCACGCCGAGCAAGAGTCCATCCCAGGGACCGCCCGCCGCGGCGAGCTGGGCCGACAGCGCGGCCCCATCGAAACGACCGTAGACGCCGGAGGTATCCCAGACCCGCAGGGTCCCTTCCCCCGAATCGAGCCGGAAGCGTCCACCTCCGACGACCGCCAGCTCAGGATCAGCGAAGACCAGCCGCCCGTCGTCCTCCCAGTGATGGGGGATGCCCCGCTCGGAGAGGAAGCGCGCGAGGATCTGGTTGTGGTAGCGGAGCTCCGCGGAAGCGGCAAACAGCAGATAGTCTTCCCGACCCCAACTCAACTGCAGGAACTTCCCCTCCACGGGGGACTGCGCCTCGATCGGGCTCGGATAGGTCAGGACGATGGTGCCCATGAGATCGGCCCTTCTATGCTGAACGCGGTGTGCACCCTGATCGGCCCGGCGTCCGGCACTTGTCCGACGCAGAAACGACAAGACCGCCTTGCGGCGGCCTTGTGTAACCCAGGGCAGGGTCCAGGAAATATTGGAGCGGGAAACGAGACTCGAACTCGCGACCCCAACCTTGGCAAGGCTACGATTCTATCGTAACCAATTGTTTTAAATCGGTATGCACCGCTGGCACCCGCACTTTCAGCGCATATGGTCGCATATCCCGTGACGCAAACGTGACACACTGCCGCGTGATCTCCGACGTGTACTTGTTGGTTCTGGCAACACTCCATCACCAACTTCTAAAATTCGCCCACCTCGCCACCGGCAATCTTTCCCGCGCTGCAATCTTGTCCGAGGGGTGGCGAGGTAAGCGTTCAGTCCCCCCGGCCTATTCGTCCACGATCGCATCGTGTTCATTCAGGCAACGGCAGCGGGGAGAACGGGAGCGGGATTGCCGCGGCGGCGCTCGCGGACGGTCTCGGCAATGTACA
>JBAPYD010000463.1:0-2655 GCA_049284555.1 Chromatiaceae bacterium
TCGTCAACATGACCGCCGCCTGGTGCATCACCTGCCTGGTGAACGAGCGGGTGGCCTTGAGCACGCGGCGGGTGGTCGAGCAGCTCGCCGCCAAGGACGTTCTGTATCTGAAGGGGGACTGGACCAATCGGGACCCGGCGATCACCGACTATCTCGCGGGTTTCGGGCGCACCGGTGTCCCTATCTATGTCCTGTACCCGCGGGTGGGCGAGCCCCGGGTGCTGCCCCAGATCCTGACACCCGCGATCGTCGAGTCGGCGATCGCGTCACTCGGGGATTCCGCCCCCTCACAACCCAAAGGAGAGAGCCCATGACTCGATCACCGATGCGTCCCGTCCTGGTCGGCGCCTGCCTGGCCCTGGCGGCAATCCTCACGGCCGGGGCTGTCGCAGCCAAGCCAGAGGTGGGCCAGCCCGCGCCCGCCTTCTCGGTCGCCGACACCACGGGCAAGACCTGGAGCCTGGCGGACCTGGCGGGGAAGGGCCTGATCCTGGAGTGGACCAACCACGACTGCCCCTATGTCCGCAAGCACTACGAGAGCGGAAATATGCAGGCCCTCCAAAGGGAGGCGCGGGACGCGGGCTATGTCTGGCTGTCCGTGATCTCCTCGGCCCCCGGCAAGCAGGGTCACGTCAGTGCGGCCGAGGCCGACGAGCTGACCGAGGGCCGGGAGGCGGCGCCGACCGCCGTGCTGCTAGACGTCGACGGGGCCATGGGCCGGGCCTACGGCGCCAAGACCACGCCCCACATGTTCGTGATCGACGGCGCCGGGACCCTGGTCTACATGGGCGGGATCGACGACCGCGCCACCACCGACCCCGCGGACGTGGAAGGGGCCGAGAACTATGTCCGGCTCGCCATGACGGACCTCGCGGCCGGCAGGGCGGTGTCCAATCCGGCCACCCGACCCTACGGCTGCTCGGTAAAATACTGAGTCCCAGGCGCGAGGAGCGCCGACGGGGCCGAGCCGTCAGACCCACGTCCCCCCGGAGAGACAACCATGCGGGAGCCCGTCAACCAGACCCCGAAGGCCCAGCGTGAGGCGGATTGGCTCCGGGGGCCCGACGACCTGCTGACCGATTTCGACCGGGCGGTGACCGTCTTCAACGAGTTCGTGCACGGCTACCGGGACCTGTTCGATCTGGGTCCCACGGTCACCGTCTTCGGCTCGGCGAGGCTGGCGGAGGGTAGCCGGTACTACGAGCTGACCCGGGTCGTGGCGCGGCGACTCGCGGAGTCCGGATTCGCCGTGATGACCGGCGGAGGCCCCGGGATCATGGAGGCGGCGAACCGGGGCGCCAGGGAGGGCGGGGGCCTGAGCGTCGGCTGCAACATCGAGCTGCCCCGGGAGCAGCAGCCCAATCCCTACCTGGACCGCCACCTGACCTTCGACTATTTCTTCGTCCGCAAGGTGATGCTGGTCAAGTACTCGTCCGGGTTCCTGTTCATGCCCGGGGGGCTCGGCACCCTCGACGAGGTATTCGAGACCCTGACCCTGATGCAGACCGACAAGCTCAAGGACTTCCCCTGCGTGGCCATGGGGGTGGACTTCTGGCGCCCCCTGATCGAGTTTGCCGAGCAGAGCATGTTGACCACGGGCACCCTGAGCCGTGGGGAGATCGAGCTGGAGCTCACCGACGACCCCGAGGCGGCGGTGGCGTACATCCAGGACCGTCTCGCCAAGGCGTCCTTGGAGCCGGTGCCCCCAAGGGTGCTGCCGAGCTGATGGGGGTCCCTCCGGAGCGGCTTGGCGAGGGGGATCGTCTGGGTCAGCTGCGGGCCCACCACCGTGCATTGGAGGGCTGCCGGCGCTGCCCGGCCATGTTCGGACCAGCGGTCCACGGGGAGTCGGTGCTCTCGCCCGTCCTGTTGATCGGCCAGGCGCCGGGGACCAAGGAGATCGAGCAGGGTAGGCCCTTCTGCTGGACCGCGGGCAAGACCCTGTTCCGCTGGCTCGCCTCGGTCGGTCTCGACGAGCATCAGGTCCGCTCCCGGGTCCTGATGAGCGCGGTGTGCCGTTGCTTCCCCGGTAAGAATCCCAAGGGGGGTGACCGGGTACCGGACGGACCCGAGGTCCACAACTGCTCGGGCTGGTGGCGGGGTGAGCTCGAGCTCAGCCGGCCCCGGCTGATCATCCCGGTAGGCAAGCTCGCCATCGCCCAGTTTCCCGATCAACTGGGTCGGGGCGCCAAGCTCAACGACCTGGTGGGTCGGCAATGGCCCTTCCGGTCGGAGTCCGGGATCGAGGCGGACCTGATTCCGCTTCCGCACCCGTCTGGCGCCTCCACCTGGTTCAAGATGGAGCCCGGAAAGCGGCTCCTGCCCCAGGCCCTGGCCCTGATCGCGGACCATCCTGCCTGGCGGGGGCTGCAGGGCTAGAGTAGGCGCACGATCGCCGCTATCGACCGCGCCGGGAAGAACCTCGTGGCCGCCGCGAGACGGTCAGGGCCGGCGGGCCACCAGCTGGACCACGGCGCCGAGCCCGTTGTGGAATTCGCCCTCGTGCACCTCGCGCTCGCATTCGCGCAGCTCCAGGAGCTTCAGGCCGGCGAGCTCCGTGCGCAAGGTCTCCGCGTCCATCATCAGCTCGGCCGTGGGCGGGCCGCCGGTCCCGAGACCCACCTGCCGGGGCGTGTAGGCCTCGAGCAGCAGGAC
>JBAPYD010000464.1:0-4241 GCA_049284555.1 Chromatiaceae bacterium
GCCTATCCCCTGCGGGGTCGGCTGCGGGCTCGCGACGGGCTCGAGGGGCCCGAGCGCCCCGCCGAGGCAGGCCCGGGACCCGGTGAGATCTGGGTGGAGTCCCGCCTCCTTCGGCTGCTGGATGCCGAGATCGGCGACTCGGTCGGCCTTGGCGACGCCCGGCTGCGCATCGGCAGCATCCTGAGCTTCGAGCCGGACCGGGGCGGCAACCTCTTCCAGCTCGCCCCCCGAGTGCTGATGAACGCCACCGACCTGCCAGCCACCGGGCTCGTTGGGGAGGCGAGTCGGGTGCAGCACCGGCTGCTGGCGGCGGGAGACGCCCGGGCGGTGGACGCCTTCTCCGAGTGGCTCGCGCCCCGGCTTCCGGCGAACCTGGAGCTGATCGACGGGCGCACCGCCCGGCCCGAGTTCGAGTCGGCCGTGGACCGGGCCTCCCGCTTCCTGCATCTGGCGACTCTGGTCACCCTCCTGGTGGCCGGGAGTGCCGTCGCCCTGGCCAGCCGCCGGCTGGTGGAGCGCCAGACCGACGCCGTGGCCGTCATGCGCTGTCTGGGGGCCCCCCGCCACCTGCTCACCGGGGTCTTCGTGCTCCGCCTGGTGGTGTTCGCCCTGGGTGCGGGCCTACTGGGCAGCCTCTTGGGCTGGCTGGGCCAGCTGGCCCTGGTGGCGACCCTCGCGGACTGGCTGGGGACGGACCTTCCGAGCCCATCCCTGGCCCCGGTGACCATCGGCGTCGCGACCGGACTCGTCGCCCTCCTCGGCTTCGCCCTGCCGCCCCTGATCCAGATCGCCCGGGTTCCGCCCTTGCGGGCCCTGCGCAGGGACCTGGGCCCGCCACGCTCCTCCACGGCCCTCGCGGTGCTCTCGGCCGGCCTGGCCCTGGCACTCCTGGTCTTCTGGCAGGCGGGCGACCCGGAGCTGGCGTGGAAGCTGCTCGCGGGGGTGGCGGCCGCCCTGGCAGCGCTCATCGTCTCCGTGCTGGTGCTGGTACGCCTGGCCGGTGGTCTGGCCGCCCGCAGCCGGGGGGTGTGGCGCCTGGGTCTCGCCGCCCTGGCCCGACGTCCCACCGCGGCCGTGCTCCAGATCGCCGGATTCGGCCTCGGGATCCTGGCCCTGCTGCTGCTGGCGGTCGTTCGGGTCGACCTGCTGCGGACCTGGCAGGAGACCCTGCCGCAGGGGGCGCCGAACCACTTCCTGATCAACATCCAACCCCACGAGGTGGGGCCCATGGAGCGCTTCCTGGGCGAGAACGGACTGGCCAAGGCCGAGCTCTACCCCATGATCCGCGGGCGCCTCACCCACATCGGGGACCGGGCGGTGCGGCCCTCGGACTACGAGGACCCCAGGGCCGAGCGGCTGGCGGCCCGGGAGTTCAACCTGAGCTACGGCGATGCGCCCCAGGGCGACAACCGCATCGTAGCCGGGCGTTGGTGGCAGCCCGGCACCCGGGAGCCCCAGCTCTCGGTGGAGCAGGGGCTGGCGGAGACCCTGGGGATCGCCCTGGGGGACCAGCTGACCTTCTGGGTCTCGGGGCACGCGGTGAGCGCCCCGGTGACCAGCCTCCGGGAGGTCCAATGGGACAGCTTCAACGTGAACTTCTTCGTGGTGGGGCCACCGGCACTGTTCGCGTCGGAGCCCGCCACCTACATCACCAGCTTCTATCTACCCCCGGAGCGGGAGGCGGTGATCCCGGCCCTGGTGCGCGCCTTTCCCAGCGTGACCCTGCTCGACGTGGACGCCCTGCTCAAGCAGGTCCGGCAGGTGGTGGACCGCGGCGTCCTGGCGGTGGAATACGTCTTCCTGTTCACCCTGGCCGCGGGGCTGCTGGTGATGGCGGCCGGCATCCACGCGAGCCTCGCGGAACGGCGCTCCGACCACGCCATCCTGCGCACCCTGGGCGCCGGACGGCAGGCACTGCTGGGAAGCCTGGTGGTGGAGTTCACGGCGGCGGGCCTGCTCGCCGGACTCCTCGCGTCCGTGTTTGCCGAGCTCACCGGCTGGCTCCTGGCGGATCAGCTCTTCGGGCTCGCCTTCCGGTTCAACCCGGTTCTGTGGCTCGCGGGGGTCCTGGGCTCCGGGCTCCTCATCGGGCTGGCGGGCACCCTCGCCACCTACCCCCTGCTGGTGCGCCCACCGCTGCACACCCTGCGGCGGGCGGGCTGAGGGCGACGCGAGCGATCGAGCCATCCGGGGCGCTGGTCGGCTATGATCGCGGCCCCCGATCAGCCGTCTCTCAGTGCCCTTGACCCCACCCGCCCCCCCTCCTACCCGACCCACGGCCCCCGCGCCCAACCCGGAGCGCGTGCTGCGTTGGTCCGATGCCCACCAGGAAGCCATCAGGTCCCTGATGACCCGATTCGGCCTCGCGATCCGGGACTGCCCCCCCGGTGCCCCGATCCCCGGGAGCTACTGGGGCGAGTCCGAGGCGGGGCTGCTAGGGAGCGGCATCTACGTGCGCTCCGACACCCCGGTGCACTCCCTGCTCCACGAGGCCTGCCACTTCGTCTGCATGGATCCGGCGCGGCGTCTCGCCCTGCACACCGACGCGGGGGGTGATTACGCGGAGGAGGACGCGGTGTGCTGTCTGCAGATCCTGCTCGCCGAGGAGATCCCCGGCCTGGGTCGGGAGCGGATGATGGCGGACATGGACGCCTGGGGCTACACGTTCCGGCTGGGCTCCGCCCGGGCCTGGTTCGAGGAGGACGCCGCCGAGGCCCGGAGCTGGCTGCAACGCCATGGCCTCACCGACGGGGCCGGTCGACCCACCTGGTCCGTGCGCCGAGAGTAGGCCCCCCCTATACTTGTTAAGCCGCTCACCCCCGCACGATCACCGAACCGCGGACGCTACGAACCGATAGGGGCCGATCCATGCCAAGCCATCACCATCTCGCCACCGCCGCCCTGATCGCAATGACACCCACCCTGGCGCTCGGCTGGACGCCCGAGCCGCCGCCGGGCTACGGCCCCCAGGGCTGGGGCTACGGCGGCTTCCCCCCGCCCTATGCCTACCCGGGGATGGGACCGGGGACCAGGTACCCCTGGGGCCCGCGGTGGGGGGGGCCCGTTCCCGAGGGTCCACCCGTCCCGGGGGCCACGGACGAGCCCCCACCGGGCGCGCCCGGGGATCAAGCGGGTGAGCAAGGCCCTGACGGACCCCGGGCTGCCGCTCCCTACGGCTACGGCTACTCTTACTCCTACGGCCCGAGGGGGGAGCGTACCCAGGTGCAACTGCGCGTCACCCGCGAGATGACCGACGACGCCTATCTGGTGCACGTCCTGGTGAGCGACGGCAAGACGGACGAGGTCCAGGTGACCCCCAGGGGCCGGTCGCTCGATATCTCCCGCAGCACCGACGCCCGCACCGAGCAGGAGGACACCTTCGACGACGGCCGCGGCTACCAGCGCAGCTTCAGCTACTCCACGGGCTCCGTGCGCCAGTATGTGGCCCTTCCGGCGGACGCGGACGTGGGCGCCATGACCCGGGAGACCAAGGACGGGACCATCACCCTGCGTATCCCCCGTCGCGCCCAGCCCGACTGGGGTCCCGGCTACGGATCGGGCGGCTCATCGGCCGATCCGTCCAACCCCCGGCCCTGACCCGCGAGCGTCGAGATCGAACCTATGCCCTTCCAAAGCCCCCAGGACGCCGAGGACGCCTTCTACGACGCCCTTGAAAGCGGAGATGCCCAGGCCATGGAGCAGGTCTGGGAGGGGTCTGCCGACATCGCCTGCCTGCTCCCGATGACGCCCCTGCTCCGAGGAGCCGAGGTACTGGAGATGTGGCGCGCCATGTTCGCGCAGGGTGCCTCCGTCGACATCCAGGTGGGCCACCTGAGCTGGGTCCAGGGAGGCGACCTGGCCCTGCACCTGATCGAGGAGCGGATCACCCCGCCCCCGGACCCGGGCCGTCCGGCCCAGCCGATCCCCCCCGTGTATGCCAGCAACCTGTTCCGCCGGGGGCCCGACGGCTGGCGCCTGGTGGTGCACCAGAACTCCCCGGTCCCTCCGCCGCCCGGGATGGCACCCGGCATGGCACCGCCCGGGCCCGGTCGCGCCTGAGGCCGTCCGAGAACGCGGGTCCCGCCTGTTCGACGATGACCGAGCGGCCTCGGGTCCGTCTCCAGTCCCTGGGCTGCCGGCTGAACGAGGCGGAGTTGGAGGCCTGGGCCGAGGGCTTTCGTCGCCTCGGACTGCGGCTCGCTGGAGAGGGGGAGCCCGCGGACCTGGTGGTCGTCAACACC
>JBAPYD010000465.1:0-11486 GCA_049284555.1 Chromatiaceae bacterium
GGATTCGGCCAGGTCCGGACAGGGGACCAGGAGCCCGGAGCCGATCACCCCGGGGTCATCCCCCGGCACGTCCGAGATCGCCAGCACCCGCAGTTTGCGATCCGGCAGGAAGGCGAGGAGTCCCCCGCCCTTGATCCGGGAGAGTGCGGTCCGGACCCGGTTCATGGCACCGATCGGGAGACCGCTCCCCAGCAGCCAGCGGTTGGCGCCCCGGATGTCATCGAGCCCGATGCCGTCCACCGGCGACTCCACCAGGCTCGAGGCCCCGCCGGAGATCAGGAACAGGATGGCGCTATCCGCGGGGGCATCCCCAAGGCACCCGATGAGGCGCGCCCCCGCCGCCAGGCTACGCTCGTCGGGCAGGGGGTGGCTCCCGACCATCCACTCGATGCCGTGGTCCGTCAAGGGTCGTGGGTCCCTGGGCGCCTCCCGTCCGATCAGGAGGCCGCCGACGCAGCGCTCGCCGAGCACATCCAGGGCCCCGAGGGTCATGGACTCGGCCGCCTTGCCGATGGCAACGAGCCACTGGGTCCCCACTGGGGGCCGATGGCTCAAGGCGCGGCGCACGGCCCCGCGGCCCTCCACGGCCCCGACGGCCGCCCCGTAGAGGCGGAGAAGCACCTCGCGCCCGCGATCCTGTTCGGTCATGGACCCAAGCCTCCAGCAGGGCAGCGCCTCGGTGCTCGCGCCCCCAGCGCCGCGAGGCACCGCTCGGCGCGAGCGGACCTGCGCGTCGGCGCCTCCGAGCCATGGGAGCTGAATCCTCGACGGGCTATGACAGAACGCAATGAACTCATGGCGCACATCGGGGTCTCATAAAGTTCGAGTAAACTCGCCCGAACGCGCCGCAGGGTCGTAACGCACCAGACGCCCGGAGAACCACACAAATGAAGCTCTGCCCCAAGTGCGGCCGCTCACCGTGGCCCTTCGTCATGGTGCTCGCGATGGCGACCTTCACCGCATTCATCACGTGGATCACCTTGGGACTGAGCATGGATCAGACCGCCCCGCGGGCGATCGCCAGCGGCGTGGTGTTCCTGGCGGTGGGAGGCACGCTGCTCCATTACGTCCTCCAATGCCTGAACCGTCATTGCCGTCACGGCAAGGAGAACCCGCTGGAGGCACGGCTACGCCGCGCCGCGCACGGCCACCACCACTGAGGCTGGCACGGATCCCGGTCATCGCCGTTCCGTCACCCGATCCCGCAGATAGACGGGTTGGGCCAGCTCAGGGGGCGTCAACTCCCCGTTGCTGACCGAGACGGCCGCGAGCCGCACGATATCCTGTGCCTCGCAGATGGCCTCCGGGGCCACGCCTTCCAGGACCGCCCCAATCCGCTCCCTCAGGACGGACTCGTGGACGGACCACCCTGGACCCGCGCCCCACCAGCCATCTCCTTGGGGCAGCGGCACCAACTCGGGCGGGCAGACCGACTCCTCCCCCGTGGCCAGCATGACCCCCTCCGGCCCGATCTCGTAGCAGCCCCAGTAGACCTCCCCCATGCGCGCGTCCAGGGCGGCGAGGATGCGCCGATGGCCAGAGCGGCGGCACTCCCCCTGGGCCAGGGCGGCGAGGGTCGAGACCGGAACGGTCGGCAATCCGGCCCCGAAGGCAACCCCCTGGGCGACCGCCACCGCGATACGCACCCCCGTGAAGGAGCCGGGTCCACGGCCGAAGGCGACCGCATCGAGCCCTCGAAGCGTCAGGCCCGCCTCCCCGAGCAGGCCCTGCAGCATGCCGAGGATCAGCTCGCCGTGGCGACGGGGCTCCCTTTCCAGGCGCTGGCTGACGACGCCATCCACGAGCAGGGCGGCGGAGCAGGCGTCGCCGGACGTATCGAGACCGAGCAGCTTCATGGGGTTCCGGGGCTCCAACGAAAAGCGCCTTCACTGTCCACGGTCCCGCGCCCGGTGTCCAGCCCTCGCCGTCCGTTGAGTCCACCCCACGGCGAAATCCGCCGGCGGCCCCAAGGGCGCCGATCGGCCCATTCAGGACACCAGGGTTGCCGCGGCTCGCCTTTCCCCCGGCGGAACCGCCGTCAATCTCTGATCTTTGGGGTCAGCCTCCTTTGCTTCCCCCGTCGACCGGAAACTCCCAGGTGACAGGTCCCGTCTGAATCAACCGCCGGCCCGGGTCCCCCAGGCGTTTGCCGTAGCGCACGAGCTGGATCAGGTCCGAGCTGACCTGCGGGTTGGTCGTGAAGTAGGAGTGCCCGAAGATGTCGGTGCGCTTGCCCTCATAGGAGATGAGATCCACCCGCCCCAGGGTCGCGAAGTAGCGCTGGGCCTTCTCGGAGATGTCCTCCGGCCGCAGCTGTCCCAGCCGGTTGCGGCTGCGGAAGAGGATCCGCGAGACCAGGAGCGCCCGGTCCTCCGGGGAGGCGTAGATGGTCAGCCGACCCTTGAGGACTCGCGGCAGCCGCCCCTCGGGCCAGACCGTGGCCAGGTCAGGGTCCGATAGGAACCCGGTGATCTGCTGCCCGGCGACGTCCACGTCGATATCAGGGGACAGCAGGACCAGATTGTCGATCTTGTAGATGTCGACGGGGTCCCGACCGGTGGCAACGGCCTCCAGCACCAGCTCACGAACCGCTCTGAGGGTCAGGGCCGTTCCGCGGCTGTGGGCCAGGATCTGGACCCCCTCGACCCCTGGGGTCGTGGCGAGCATGCGGATGCTCTTCTTGAGGTGCTCCACGGCGAAGTCCGCCGATTCGGTGGTCGTGGTGTAGGACGTCAGGAAGTTGCCCGTAGACGAGGCGGGCCAGGTGAAGAAGGCGCAGACCTGCTCGCGACCGAGAAAGTGGCAGAGCTCCGCGGCGGTATAGGCGGCGCTGACGAAGGTCTCGTTGAAACCGTGGATATAGAGCAGGACCTCCCTGCGCGGCGTGGCGGCAAGCCTGCGCTGGACCTCGTCCTCGAGCCTCCCCTTGGCCTCGGCATGGCGCGCGAGCTCGCCGCGATCCCGGAACAGCTTGCCGCTTTCTCCCTTGTGAACGAGGTAAGGCTCCTCCGGGAAGAACCCCAGCTCCCGCACCTGACCCAGCTCCAGGTTGACCTCCCGCGTCCGTTTCGCCAGCTGGCTCTGCTCCCGCAAGGTCTCCCAGTCCAGGCCGGGCACCACCCGGACCTGGGCGGAGCCAAAGGCGATCCGTCGTGCCCGCCCCTGACCGTAGGGCAAGGCCCCGCTGACCTCGGCCTCCGCCGCGGTTTGAGGGGCACGGTCGGTGATGAAGAGGAGATCGAGGTCCGGGTTGCGGCGGGCCTCCTTGGGAAGCTCGAAGACGGGCTGACCGCCCGGCTGCTGATAGAGGATCGGGGTCGGCATCAGCTGGCGCGCGCTGGTGGCGCAGCCGGCGAGCGACGCCGCCGCAACAAGGGCAACGGCGGCGAGTGCGAGTCTGGAAGGCATCGGGTCTCTCCGGCTGGAGGCAGGGGATCGAAAACGGTCCAGGTTACCGCAATTCTGTTACGGGCCCTGGTCTCAGGCGCATTCCTTTGCCGTGTCAAGAGACTGGTCCGAAGCGAAGCCGACCTGCTGGTCGGGGAGGTTTCGAGTCCAGTGGACCGGACGCTGTTCCCGAACCGCGTCTACTGCAGACCCACTTGCGCCCGTGGCAGGCTCGGATCGACGCACACCGGACCGCTACTTGATTTCCTCGATATAGGTTCGTGCTATTGGCGTTTGCACATAGAATTTCTTGTTGTCCTTCTGCGCCCAGAAGAAGTAGTAGCCCTTCTCTGGCTCGGACGTGACCTTTCCATTAAGCACCTCCCACGCCTTGACGTGCTCCCCATCCGCATAGGTCACCCGATAATCGCCCTCCAGCCAAGTGACGCCAAGTCTACCCAGCCGATTTTGCTGCTCTTCGGAGCAGCCGCCGAGAAGCACGCTGGATAGCAACAGCACGAGGATCCTGGCCATCATCACTACCCCAATTGCACAATATTGGTTCGCTCAGAACCATACTCGACGGCAGCCTTTCCTGTCACCCCGATTCGGAATCTCCGGTCCGCGTGGAAGTAGCGGCCGGCCTGCCCCAACGCCCCAATGCCAGAGAGCGCCCGGGGCACGACCGCCCCGGTGTCCCTCGTGCCCTCGGCGGCCGGCAGCCGCCCGCGATCGCCCCGCTTCTCCCGGGTGCCGATCAGGAGTCCACACCGGACTGCTGGGGTGAAACCGCTGCCGCCGAGCTCCTGGGCCAAGGCCCCGCAGGATCGGGCCGCAAGCAGGGTCGCAGACCCTGTTTCGAACAGCGCCCTCACCTTCGGCGAGTCAGGGGCTCGAGACCCGGTGGGACCGTCGGAGTGCGCGCACTGGACAAGTGCGGACGCCCCGGGCCACCCTATCGTCTCTCCCGCGACGCAAGGGAGGCGCTGATTGAGGGCGCTTCCCGTCCGGGCGAGGGATCGGCCGGTAAGTTCGGTCGCGATAACCCGCTGAAAATGGAGCGCTTCGAGAGCCGCACCTCTCGGAGCGCGACCTGTTTTAACGCCAGGATGGCATTTGATCGGCATCGCCCAAGAGGTTGACGACATGGAGGAACACGGTGTGCTCCTGAAAGATTCCATCGGTCACGCCCTGTCGGTTTTCATGGCCTTCTTCGCCATCATGAACCCCATCGCCAATACGCCCATCTTCCTCGGTCTCACCGCGAACGACACCCCGGAGGTCAAGCGGCGCGTCGCGATTCAGGCACTTTTCATCAGCTTTATGCTGATCCTGGTATTCGCCCTCGCGGGCCGGGTGATCTTCAGCCTATTCGGGATCACCCTGCCGGCATTCCAGATCATGGGGGGGCTCCTCGTCGCCCTGATCGGCTACCAGATGCTCCATGGGCAGCAGTCGGCCGTGCACCAACCGAGTGCGGCCGATCAGAATAGCAGCCGCGCCGCCGCGCTCAGCGTCGCCGTGTCGCCCTTGGCCATGCCCATCCTCGCGGGACCGGGCACCATCGCGACCGCCATGAACTTCGCCGGTACGGGCGGGATCTCTGACGTCATCGTGACCATCGTCGCCTTCGCGTCGCTCTGCGTCATCACCTATCTGTTTTTCGTATCGGGGGAGCGTCTCCTGGTTCTCCTCGGTGACAACGGGCTGAACGTCGTCACGCGCCTCATGGGCCTGATCCTCGCCGTGATCGGGGTACAGATGCTGATCACGGGTCTCGCGGGTGCGGTGAAGGCCAACCTGTCCTGACGATCGGGGCGGCGGGGCCAACCGCGCCAGGACCCGTTCCCGCTAATCTCGCGGGGGGGTCTCGCGACAGGGGTTATTGCCCGGCACGCGCGTCGCCCAGAGAGGCACTGATCAAGTGCCGTGCAGAAAAAACCGGAAGCCCCGATCAATCCGAGGCTTCCGGCGGTTCCGCGCCATCCTCGCCGCGATCATCGACCGCGTGAGGAGGCGTGACGAGACTTACGCCAGATCGAAGCGGTCGGCGTTCATGACCTTCGTCCATGCGGCCACGAAGTCCTCGACGAACTTCCGCTGGTTGTCATCCTGCGCATAGACCTCTGCATAGGCGCGAAGGATCGAGTTGGATCCGAAGACGAGATCGACCCGGGTCGCCGTCCACCGGACGTCACCGGTCCTGCGGTCACGGATCTCATACAGGTTGTCGCCCGCGGGCTCCCAGCGGTAGGCCATATCCGTCAGGTTGACGAAGAAGTCGTTCGTCAGGACACCCTCGCGATCGGTGAGCACACCGTGCCTGCTGCCGCCGTGATTGGTGCCCAGGACGCGCATGCCGCCGACGAGCACCGTCATCTCAGGGGCCGTCAGGCCCATCAACTGGGTGCGATCGAGCATCAGCTCCTCGGCGCTGACGGCGTAGTCCTTCTTGAGCCAGTTGCGGTACCCGTCATGGATGGGCTCCAGCGGGGCGAACGACTCGGCATCCGTCTGCACGTCGCTGGCATCGCCGCGGCCCGGTGCAAAGGGGACGCTGATGTCGAAGCCGGCCGCCTTGGCGGCCCGCTCGATACCGACATTGCCCGCAAGGACGATGACATCGGCGACACTGGCGCCGGTCTCGGCCGCGATGCCCTCGAGCACGTCCAGGACCTTCGCCAACCGCTCGGGCTCGTTGCCTTCCCAATTCCTGTGCGGCGCCAGGCGGATGCGCGCCCCGTTGGCGCCACCGCGCATGTCCGAGCCGCGGAAGGTCCGGGCGCTGTCCCAGGCGGTCGCGACCATCTCGCCGATACTCAGGCCGCTGGCAGCGATCCTCGCCTTCACGGCGTCGATGTCATAGTCGTTGGGCCCCGCGGGCACCGGATCCTGCCAGATCAGATCTACCTGCGGGACCCAGGGGCCGATGTAGCGCGCCTTCGGGCCCATGTCGCGGTGCGTGAGCTTGAACCAGGCCCGCGCGAACGCGTTCGACAAGGCTTCGGGGTCCCTGTAGAACCGCTCGGAGATCTCCCGATACACCGGGTCCATCTTCATGGCCATGTCGGCGTCGGTCATGATCGGCCTGCGGCGGATCGAGGGGTCCTCCACATCGACCGGCATGTCCTCTTCCCTGATGTCGACCGGCTCCCATTGCCAGGCGCCGGCCGGACTCTTCTTCAGCTCCCACTCGTTCTCCAGCAGCATGCGGAAGTAGCCGTTGTCCCAACGGGTTGGATGGGTCGTCCAGGCACCCTCGATCCCACTGGTGACGGTGTCGCGACCGATGCCGCGCTGGGTCTTGTTCATCCAGCCCAGGCCCTGGTCTTCGACCGAGGCGCCCTCGGGCGCCGGCCCCAGCAGGGCGGCATCGCCGTTGCCATGGGTCTTGCCCACGGTGTGGCCGCCGGCGGTGAGGGCGACGGTCTCCTCGTCGTTCATCGCCATGCGGGCGAAGGTCTCCCGCACGTCCTTCGCGGTCCGCAAGGGATCGGGCTGGCCATCCACGCCCTCGGGGTTGACGTAGATGAGGCCCATCATCACGGCCGCGAGCGGGTTCTCCAGCTCCCGATCACCGGAGTAGCGGCTGTTCGGGTTGTCCGTTGGTGCCAGCCACTCCTTCTCCGAGCCCCAGTAGGTGTCCTTCTCCGGGTGCCAGATGTCGGCACGGCCGAAGCCAAAACCGAAGGTCTTGAGCCCCATCGATTCGTAGGCGACCGTGCCGGCGAGGATGATGAGGTCGGCCCAGCTGATCTTGTTGCCGTATTTCTTCTTGAGCGGCCAGAGCAGGCGGCGTGCCTTGTCCAGGTTCGCGTTGTCGGGCCAGCTGTTGATCGGGGCAAACCGCTGGTTGCCCGTCCCACCGCCTCCGCGGCCGTCGGCGATCCGGTAGCTGCCGGCGGCGTGCCAGGCCATCCGGATCATCAGACCGCCGTAGTGCCCCCAGTCCGCGGGCCACCAGTCCTGACTGTCGGTCATCAGCGCGTGCACGTCCTTCTTGAGCGCCTCGAAGTCGAGCTTCTTGACCTCCTCGCGATAGCTGAAGGCCTCCCCCATCGGATCGGTCTTGGTGTCATGCTGATGCAGGATGTCCAGGTTCAGCGTCTTCGGCCACCAGTCCATGACCGATGCGCCGGCGGCCGTGTTTGCGCCGTGCATCACCGGGCATTTGCCGGCAGTCGTCATCACATCGTTTCCCATGTTGGCCTCCGGTCGTGGTGTTTTGAGTTGAGACTTCGTCTCCGAGCACTCGAAGATCACGATCTGAAGCTAGACGCAGGGGGCCCGGACGTCCAATTGTTTCGCCGCATCCCAGTGATCGGCTGGCCCGATGGCATCCTGGCAACGCGATAGCCATGCCCTGACTCGCTCTTGGATGCGGGGGCATTTCAGGGCACCGGGCGCGCGGCCGTAGCAGACGAGCTGCATGAGGTCCGAGCTGACCTGCGGGGGCCAGAGGCGCTTCGGTCCCATGAGCTGCCCGCCACACGAGTCGTCGTGTGTCTGGTGAACGCCGGCGGTCACTGCACCGACATCCGCGAGAAATGGCGGGGCGCCGGAGAGACGAGCGGACCGCCAGATTGCGGCAACCGGCGGGGACCTTCCTCCGCCAGTCCCATGGCACCCGCCGATGTCTCCTGCCAGAACCACCGCCGTCAACACGGCCGATGGAACCGTGTACACTCCCGCTTCGGCCAACCACCATCAAAGAAGAGGTTATGAACCCGATCAACACATTCCGCCTTGGGGCCCTCCTGGCCACGCTCGTCCTCGGTTCTGCTGTCGCCCAGGACAAGCCAAACATACTGGTCATCTGGGGCGATGACATCGGAACGACCAACATCAGCTTCAACAACCGCGGCCTGATGGGCTACCGCACCCCCAATATCGACCGCATTGCCAACGAAGGCCTGTCATTCACCGATTACTACGGTCAGCAGTCCTGCACCGCCGGACGGGCGGCGTTCCTAGGCGGCAACAATCCGCTGCGAACGGGCATGACCAAGGTCGGCGTGCCGGGGGCCTCGGAAGGCTGGCAGAAGAGCGACGCGACCATTGCCACCGTGCTCAAGAGCCTGGGTTATGCCACGGGCCAGTTCGGCAAGAATCACCAGGGCGACCGCGATGAGCATCTGCCCACGATGCACGGCTTCGACGAGTTCCTGGGCAACCTCTATCACCTGAATGCCGAGGAGGAGCCGGAGAACGAGGACTATCCGCGCAATCCCGAGTTCCGCGAGCAGTTCGGTCCACGTGGCGTGATCAAGGCCACGGCGGACGGCCAGGGCGGTCAGACGGTCGTCGATACGGGGCCCTTGACCAAGAAGCGGATGGAGACCATCGATGACGAGACCGTCGAGGCGGCGAAGGACTTCATCACACGTCAGGTCAAAGCCGGCAAGCCCTTCTTCTGCTGGTGGAACGGCACGCGGATGCACTTCCGCACGCACGTCAGGGAGGACCGTCGCCACCCCGGC
This sequence comes from Chromatiaceae bacterium, assembly GCA_049284555.1. Classification (GTDB taxonomy): domain Bacteria; phylum Pseudomonadota; class Gammaproteobacteria; order Chromatiales; family Chromatiaceae; genus Thiodictyon. Next base: position 8,868 of record JBAPYD010000465.1, read on the forward strand.
AACGACGAATACACCGACGGCATGATCGAGCACGACGGGCATGTCGGCCAGTTGCTGGATCTGCTCGATGAGCTCGGGGTCGCCGACAACACCATCGTGCTCTACTCGACCGATAACGGTCCCCATTTCAACACCTGGCCGGACGCGGGCAATACGCCCTATCGTTCGGAAAAGAACTCCAACTGGGAAGGCGCCTATCGCGTGCCCGCGTTCGTGCGCTGGCCCGGCCACTTCCCGGCCGGTGAAAGTCTCAACGGCATCCTGTCCCACCAGGATTGGCTGCCGACATTCGCTGCCGCGGCCGGCGCGCCGGATATCAAGGCGCAGCTCCTGAAGGGCGTCGAGCTCAACGGTCGGACGTACAAGAACCACATCGACGGCTACGACATGCTCGGTTACCTCAGCGGCAAGGCGGAGGAATCCCCCCGCCGGGGATTCGTCTACGTGAACGACGACGGCGATATCGTCGCCGTCCGCTGGGAAGACTGGAAGGTCGTCTACGAGGAGAACCGGGGCAAGGGCTTCGGCGTCTGGCGCGAGCCGTTCACCGAGCTGCGCGTTCCGCTGCTGTTCAATCTGCGACGCGATCCCTTCGAACGGGCGCAGCACAATGCGAATGTCTATGAAGACTGGGCGCTCGATCGCGTCTTCATCCTCTTCGGTGCCAACAAGCTGGCGGCGCAGTTCCTCCAGACCCTGGTGGAGTATCCGCCCAGTCAGACGCCTGGATCCTTCAACCTGAGCACCGTTCAGAAGAAGATCCAGGAAATGTCGACCATGGAGAATTGAAGGTCGAGACCACCATGCAAATCGGCCTGGGATGATGAACGGAGCATCCCAGGGCACGCAGCAGTCCCCCTTTGGCAGGCTGTTGAATAAGGCAGTTTACGACGGCCCGCGTGCGGCACACGGATGTGCCGCCATTTTCAAGCGATTGAAAATGGCCCGCTGGCCGGCATCGCGAGGGATACTGCTGCGGAATCTCCACTCGAGACAGGCGCTGACCGAATGTCATCCTGGCATTCGATCAGGTCGGATAAGCTGGGAATCTCTGCAATAGACCCGAGCAGTCTGGATCCCGCGTCAACGGACGCAAACCAACAACCAAAGGTGCCCCTTGGCATGAGCGCATTCGACCTCCCGAAACGAGCTATGTTTGCCATAGGAATCAACGTCGCGCTCGCAATGACGGCGTTTGCCCAAAGCGATCCGACCACCGCGACCGCCAGCGACGCACCACCACCCGCCCAGATGGATGCGGAGGCGCTCGCCAAGCAGCTCACGAATCCCGTGGCTGCGCTGATCAGCGTGCCGTTCCAGCTCAACTACGACGATGGCATCGGACCCGTCGACGCGGGCGAGCGCTGGTTGCTGAACATCCAGCCGGTCGTCCCGATCTCGATCGGCGAGAATTGGAACCTGATCTCTCGCACCATCCTGCCGGTCGTCTGGCAGGACGACATCTATCCCGGTGCCGGGCACCAGTCGGGGCTGGGTGACGTCGTGCAGAGCCTATTCCTCTCACCCAAGCTGCCCACCGCGAGCGGCTGGATCTTGGGCGTCGGACCGGTGTTCCTGCTACCGACCGGCTCCGACGAGCTGCTCACGGGGGACAAGTGGGGAGCGGGTCCGACCGGCGTGGCGCTGAAGCAGCAGGGCCCCTGGACCTATGGCGCGCTCGTCAACCACATCTGGTCCTTTGCCGGCAGCGACGACCGTCAGGATGTCAGCACGAGCTTCCTGCAGCCCTTCCTGTCCTACACCACCCCGCAAGCCTGGACCTTCACGCTCCAAACCGAGAGCACCTAAGACTGGGAGGACGCGCAATGGTCGGTTCCCATCCACGGCATCGCCACCAAGGTCACGAAGATCGGCAGCCAGCTGGTGAGCGTCGGTGCGGGCGTGCGCTACTGGGCCGAGAGCCCGGACAATGGTCCCGAAGGATGGGGCGTGCGCCTGTTGGTGACCCTGCTCTTTCCGCAATAGGGATCGGTCCCCCGCTGGGGGCCCGAACCGCTGTCCCGGGAGCGCTGAACATGGCCCTTTCGGACCTGGTGGAGACCGGCGGCCTGGAGCGGAACCGGCTCGCGGCGATCAGGCCCCCGCTTCGCGCACAGATACGAGAACGGCAGCACCCCGGCCGAGGGGAAGCCGTCCGCTGCTCCCCGACCGGCCAGGGACCTGTCCGCCTACGCCTTCGCCTATTCCAATCCCCACTACGGCGTCCTGCCGCACCACGGCGATGGATTCTGCCGGCCAACGACCGCGCCGGGACACAGAGCCGCGGGTCTCAGCCCGGCGAGATCGCCGGGAATATATGGCCTTTCATCTCGGCGCCCGGTCGTTCGACATCACCATTGCGGCTGCGATCTCGATGAACACCTCGCTCATGCAGGACATCCCATGCGAATCGTCGCCTTGCGTGTGGTGAGACACGAGCGTCCTGCCATCCAGCGCCGGGTCTGAAGATCGTGGTAGCGCGCCGCCGCGTCCAGGGTCCGCGCGAACGCGTAGTTGCCGTGGCTGTCCGGCTTGTGCATCAGGTCCGCCTTGCGTTGCTCCTCGTCCATGAGCGCGAAGACGGTCTCGCCTTCCTTGATCGTCTCGACGACCCTGAAC
>JBAPYD010000466.1:0-4960 GCA_049284555.1 Chromatiaceae bacterium
GCCGTAGCCCCGAGGGCCGCGATGGCCCCGAGGAAGACCGGCTTGATCCGACCCCGCCCCTCCGCGAGGATGATGAAGGGGATCATGCAGACCAGGGACGCCACCAGCACCGGAAGATAGACGGTCCAGTGATCCTCCGCCGGCACCCCCGCATCGACGATGGTCTGGGGGATGACGAGGAAGAGTGCCGTCATCATCACATGCAGGGAAAAGATCCCGAAATCCATGCGCAGCAGCTGACCGTCACGCAGCACGCCGAGGAGCTGGCCCGCGACCGGCTCCGCGTCCCGGTGGACGGATCGGCGATCCGGCTGAGGCACCACCAGCCAGAGGATCAGGATTCCGCCGAAGGCGAGCGCGGCGGTCGACCAGAAGACGCCCGAAAGGCCCCAGAGCCGGGCGATGGCCGGCCCCAGGACCAAGGCCAGACCGAAGGCGAGCCCGATACTGGCCCCGATCCCGGCCATGGCGCGCGTGCGCACCTCGTCCCGGGTCAGGTCCGCGGTCAGGGCGGTCACCGCGGCCGAGACCGCCCCGGCCCCCTGGATGACCCGCCCCAGGATCACCCCCTCGATGGTGGACGCGAGGGCCGCGATCACGCTCCCCAGGACGAACACGGCCAGCCCGCCGTAGATCACCGGCTTGCGCCCGATGCGGTCCGAGAGCATGCCGAAGGGGATCTGGAGGATGGCCTGGGTGAGTCCGTAGGCCCCGATGGCGATGCCCACCAGGAGCGGCGTGGCCCCCGCCAGGTCATGGGCATAGAGGGCGAACACCGGCAGGATCAGGAAGAGCCCGAGCATCCGCAGGCCATAGATCCCCGCGAGGCCGGCGGCCGCGCGCCGCTCGCGCCCGGTCAGGGGTGGGATCACTGTCTTCTCTTGGCTCACGGCCCTGGTGCTTTGCACGCGCGATGAAAGGCTTCGCATAATACCAGCTTCGCCCGAATCGGCATCAGGCCGCGGGCAGCTCACCGGGAACCGACCCCCAGGACCCCATGGACAGCATCCGCATCCGCGGTGCCCGCACCCACAACCTCAAGAACATCGACCTGGACCTGCCCCGGGACCGCCTGATCGTGCTGACCGGGCTCTCGGGCTCCGGCAAGTCGTCGCTGGCCTTCGACACCATCTACGCGGAGGGACAGCGCCGCTATGTGGAGTCCCTGTCCGCGTATGCGCGCCAGTTCCTGTCCGTGATGGACAAGCCGGACGTGGACCACATCGAGGGTCTCTCCCCCGCCATCTCCATCGAGCAGAAGACCACCTCCCACAACCCCCGCTCCACCGTGGGCACCATCACCGAGATCCACGACTATCTGCGCCTCCTGTTCGCCCGGGTCGGCGTCCCCCGCTGCCCCCAGCACGGGGAGGCCCTGGAGGCCCAGACGGTGTCCCAGATGGTGGACCAGGTGTTGGCCCTGCCCGAGGGGGAACGGCTCATGCTGCTCGCCCCGGTGGTCTCGGCCCGCAAGGGGGAGTACCAGCGCCTGATCGCGGAGCTGCACGCCCAGGGCTTCGTGCGGGCACGGATCGATGGGGCCATCGTGGAGCTGGACGCGGCGCCGGAGCTGGACCCCAAGAAGAAGCACGACATCGAGGTGGTGGTCGATCGCTTCCGGGTGCGACCCGACGTCGCCCTGCGCCTGGCGGAGTCCTTCGAGACGGCGCTCGCCCTGTCCGGTGGCGTCGCCCGCGTCGCCCCCATCGATGCGGGCCTCGACGAAATGGAAACCCCGGAGCGCACCTTCTCGGCCAATTTCGCCTGCCCCGTCTGCGGCTACAGCATCCCCGAGCTGGAGCCCCGGCTGTTCTCGTTCAACAACCCGGCCGGGGCCTGCCCGCGCTGCGACGGGCTCGGCGTGGAGCAGTTCTTCGACCCCGACAAGGTGGTGGTTCACCCCCAGCTCAGCCTGGCCGGCGGGGCCGTGCGGGGCTGGGACCGGCGCAACGCCTACTATTTCCAGATGATCCGTTCCATCGGGGGGCACTACGGGTTCGACCCGGAGACCCCCTGGCCGGAGCTTCCGCAGCAGGCCCGCGACGTGGTCCTGTTCGGCTCCGGCAAGGACAAGATCAAGCTGAAGCTCCCCCACGAGCACGGCGGCGGGAAGCTCCGCCCGTTCGAGGGGATCATCCGCAACATGGAGCGGCGCTACCGGGAGACGGACTCCAACACGGTGCGCGAGGAGCTGGCCCGCTACATCTCGCTCAAGCCCTGCCCGGCCTGCGGCGGCACCCGTCTGAACGAGGCGGCGCGCCATTGCTTCGTCGGAGCGCACAACCTGCCGGCCGTCTCGGCCCTGCCCGTGGGCGAGGCCCTGGACTGGTTCGAGACCCTGACCCTGCCCGGCAAGCGCGGGGAGATCGGGGCCAAGATCGTCAAGGAGATCGCCGCGCGCCTGCGCTTCCTGGCGGACGTCGGGCTCGACTACCTGACCCTGGAGCGCAGTGCCGAGACCCTCTCGGGCGGCGAGGCCCAGCGGATCCGTCTGGCCAGCCAGATCGGCGCCGGCCTGGTCGGGGTCATGTACATCCTCGACGAGCCCTCCATCGGGCTGCACCAGCGCGACAACGCCCGCCTCCTGCGCACCCTCACCCACCTGCGGGACATCGGCAACACCGTCATCGTCGTGGAGCACGACGAGGAGGCCATCCGCACGGCGGACCGGGTGGTGGACCTGGGACCCGGGGCCGGGGTCCACGGCGGGGGTATCGTCGCCCAGGGGACCGCGGCCGAGGTCGCGGCCAACCCCGACTCACTCACCGGCCGCTATCTCTCGGGGAGCCTGCGGATCGCCATCCCGGAGCGACGAACCGTGCCGGATCCGAAGCGCCGGCTCCGCATCCTCGAGGCCACGGGGAACAACCTGAAGTCCGTGGACGTGGCCATCCCGGTGGGGACCTTCTGCTGCATCACCGGGGTCTCCGGGTCCGGCAAGTCCACCCTGATCAACGACACCCTCTTCCCGGTGGCGGCCAGGAGCCTGAACGGGGCCAACCTGAGCGCCGCGCCCCATGGGGCCATCGAGGGCCTCGACAACTTCGACAAGGTGGTGGACATCGACCAGAGCCCCATCGGTCGCACCCCCCGCTCCAATCCGGCGACCTACACGGGACTCTTCAACCTGGTGCGGGACCTCTTCGCCTCGGTGCCCGAGGCCCGATCACGAGGCTACGGACCGGGGCGCTTCAGCTTCAACGTCAAGGGGGGGCGCTGCGAGGCCTGCAAGGGGGACGGACTCATCCGGGTGGAGATGCACTTCCTGCCGGACGTCTATGTCCTGTGCGACACCTGCAAGGGCCGCCGCTACAACCGGGAGACCCTGGAGATCCGCTACAAGGGCAAGACCATCGACGAGGTCCTGAGCCTGACGGTGGAGGACGCCCTGCCCTTCTTCGCCCCGGTTCAGGTCATCCACCGCAAGCTCCGGACCCTGATGGACGTGGGGCTCTCCTACGTGCGCCTGGGCCAGAGCGCCACCACGCTGTCCGGGGGCGAGGCCCAGCGGGTCAAGCTCAGCCGCGAGCTCAGCAAGCGCGACACCGGCCGCACGCTCTATATCCTGGACGAGCCGACCACCGGACTGCACTTCCACGACGTCAAGCAGCTCCTGGACGTGCTCCACCGGTTCCGTGACCACGGCAATACCGTGGTGGTCATCGAGCACAACCTGGACGTCATCAAGACCGCGGACTGGATCATCGATCTGGGACCGGAAGGCGGCGACAAGGGCGGCGAGGTCATCGCCGTCGGCACCCCGGAGCAGATCGCCGCCGCCCCGCGATCCCACACGGGGCGGTTCCTGAAGCCCCTGTTGGAACGGGGATGGTGAGCCCGGGCGACGCCGGATCCCCGTCCCGTCACCCGAAGGGCCGGCCGACGGTGCGCACGGGCGGGGAGACGCGCTCGCCACTGCTCCCTCGGGCAAGGATCCGCGGACCCACGGGAAGCTCCCCGCGGAACCGTTGAATCGACAGAGGCGCGGATTCAGCCGCGCCGCCAGGTGGTGCCGCCCGGGCCGTCCTCGAGGATCACCCCCGCCGCCGCGAGGTCCTCGCGGATGCGGTCCGCCCTGGCCCAGTCCTTGGACTTTCGGGCGGCCAGGCGCTCGGCGATCAGGGCATCGATCGCCGCGTCATCGAGCCCCGTGTCCCCCTCCTCGCCCCGCAGGTAGGTCTCCGGATCGGCCTGGAGCAGACCGAGGATGCCCCCGAGGGAGCGCAGCTCCGCCCCCAGGGCCGCCGCCGCGGTCTCGTCCTGGGGACGGACCCGATTGATCTCCCGCACGAGGTCGAAGAGGACGGCCAAGGCCACCGGCGTGTTGAAGTCGTCGTCCATGGCCGCGTGGAAGCGCTCCCGGAAGGCCTCGCCGCCCGAGGCAACGTGATCCACCCCGGCCTCGGGCAGGCCCCGCAGGGCGGTGTAGAGGCGGGTGAGGGCCGCGCGGGCATTCTCCAGGTGCTCGTCGTCGTAATTGAGCGGGCTGCGGTAATGGCTGGTGAGGATGAAGTAGCGCACCTCCTCGGGGCGGTAGCGCGCGAGGATCTCCCGCACGGTGAAGAAGTTGCCCAGGGACTTGGACATCTTCTCCTCATTCACCCGCTCGAAACCGTTGTGCATCCAGACGTTGACGAAGGTTTCTCCAGTTGCGCCTTCGGATTGGGCGATCTCGTTCTCGTGGTGCGGAAACTGAAGATCCGCACCGCCGCCATGGATGTCGAAATGGTTGCCCAAGGCGCAGGTGCTCATGGCCGAGCATTCAATGTGCCAGCCCGGCCGTCCGGGCCCCCAAGGCGAGTCCCACGACGGCTCGCCCGGTTTGGCCGACTTCCAGAGGACGAAGTCCAGGGGATCGCGCTTGGCTTCGTCGATGTCCACGCGGGCACCGGCACGCAGCTCTTGCGGATCCTTGCCGGACAGCTTCCCGTACCCCGCAAAACGCCCCACGGCATAGTAG
>JBAPYD010000467.1:0-4086 GCA_049284555.1 Chromatiaceae bacterium
GTGCAAGGTGATCACCTGAATGGCGATGCGCCCGCCCGGGCGCACCAGCCGACGCAGGGCCTGGAAGTAGATGGGCCAGTAGGCCTCCCCCACCGCCTCGAGCATCTCGATGGAGACCGCGTGGTCGAAGTCACCCTGGATATCCCGGTAGTCCTGGAGGCGCAGCTCCACTCGATCCGACAGCCCGGCCGCAGCGATGCGCGCCCGTGCGTAGGCGAGCTGCTCCTGGGACAGGGTGACCCCGGTGACCCGCAGTCCGCGACGGGCAGCCGCCTCCGCGAATCCGCCCCAGCCGCAGCCGATCTCCAGCACCGATTCCCCCGGCCGCGCATCGATCCAATCGAGCAGCAGATCGTACTTGCGCGCCTGGGCGCGCTCCAAGGGCTCCCCGGCCGGGTCTTCGAAGACCGCGGAGGAGTATGCCATGCCCGGGTCCAGCCACAGCCGGTAGAAGTCGTTTCCGAGATCGTAGTGCCGCGCAATGTTCCGCCGGCTATTGCGACGGTGGTTGCTCCGCAATCGGTGGACGAGACGGGCGAGCCACCTCGACCACAGGGTCCCTTCCACCGCGCCCGACAGATGCTCGGCGTTGAGGTTCAGCAAATCCAGGAGCGTTGGCAAATCGGGGCTGGACCAGTCCCCGTCCATGTACGACTCGGCGAACCCGATCTCCCCCCGCGCGACCAGCCGGACCAGCAGTCGCAGGGGCCGATGGATCCGAATCTCCGCGGTTGCACCGGGAAAGAGTCCCCGGCAGATCCGGCCGCCGTCCTCGCCGAACCGCAGCAGTAGGGTACCGAAGGCCAGGCCCTGACAGAGGCGGCCAAAGGCCCAGGACCACAGGGCGACCCGGCCCGAGCCGGTCTGCAAGGGCAAGTCGAGGGGCTCTTCCGCGGACATCAGGAAATCTCCTCCCGGGGCGGCGTCGGTTTGGGGAAATAGGTTGCGCCCCGCAGCCAGATCTTGAGGGCCTGCCAATGGATCATCACGACCACCTTGAGGGTGAGGAACGGGTAGGTCAGGGCCACGCGCAGCAGATTGGCATCGCTCAGCTCCCGGGCCTCGCCCCGCTGAACCGCCACGAGCATGAGGCGGCCGTCCTGATACTCGTGGATCACGGTGCTGGACTCCTCCCCAGCCCGGGCGAAGCGAAAGCGGTAGTCCGCCTCCATCCCGATGAATGGAGAGACATGGAAACCCTTGGCGTGAGCGTGGCGCACGGGCCACGCCATGGCCTCCCCGTCCCGGTGAAGCAGATAGCTATGGCGCTCGCCGAAGGTGTTGTGGACCTCGCACAGCACCGCCAGGAGCCCGTCTCCCGTCCCGAAGCAGAACCACACGCTCAGAGGGTTGAAGCAGTGCCCCAGGATGCGGGGAAAGCACTGGATCTCGATGCGCTGGATGGGAAGATCCAGACCCCTCGCCGAGAGCTGACGCAGCAGCCAGTCCTTGGGCGGCGTGCCATCGCCGGCGCCATGGTCCCGGTCATGGAAGGCGAAGAGGTTGAAGGCGTTATGGGAGAACAACCGGCAACGGCGGGCGACCTCGTCCAAGCGGTCGAGGTCCAGCAGGAGACTGAAGACGCGGTACACGAATCGGTACTGCACCGGGAAGAAGCGGCGGTGCATCACCTGACCCAGGATGAGTCGACCAGCCGCCGCGGTCACGGTCTCAGGGCCTCGGGTTGAAGATCGGGGCGGACACCCGCAACGGTCGGTCTGGCCGCGGCGCACGCGATCCAGGGCGCCTGCACCCCGAGCGCCCCGGCCACCTCCAGGGCGGCGCGTAGACCGTCCTCGTGGAACCCGTTGCCGAGATACGCGCCGGCGAACCAGAGTCGGTCGCGCCCTTGGATCCCGTGCATCTGCCGCTGGGCGGCGATCGCGCGGGCGTCGAAGACCGGATGGTCGTAGTCGAACCGGGCGATGACCGACTCCGGCCGAGGCGATCGGACCGGGTTCAGGCTGACGAAGATGTCCCTCTCGGTGGGGAGCCGCTGGAGTCGGTTCATCCAGTAGGTCACGGTCACTGGACCATTGGGGTCCTCGCCCTCCCCCCGCAGATAGTTCCAGGAGGACCAGACCCGGCGGCGCCGAGGCATCAGGTCCGCATCCGAGTGCACATAGACCCGATTCGGCTGGTAGCGAAAGGCACCGAGCAGCTCCCGCTCGAGGTCCGTCGGTCCCTCGATCAGGGCCAGTGCCTCGTCCCCGTGGCAGCCGAACACCACGGCATCGAAGCGCAGGCGCTCCCCGCCCTCCACCTCCACCTCGACCTCATCCTGGATCCGGCGTACCCGTTGGACCCGGCAGCGGGTACGCACCTCCGCCCCCATGCCGGACAACATGCGCTCCACGTAGCTTCGAGCGCCGCCGACCACGGTACGCCACTGGGGGCGGTCGCGCAGATCCAAGAGGCCGTGATTGTTGAAGAAGCGGGCGAAGGAGAGGAACGGGAAGCCGCGCATCTGCTCCGTGGGGCAGGACCAGATGGCGGCCGCCATGGGCAGCAGATAGTGCCTCGCGAAGGACTCCGAGTAGCGTCCGCGCTCCAGGAACTCCCCGAGCGTCAGGGTGTCGCCCGAATTCCGGGCCTGAAACGCCTTGGCGGCGACATTGAAGCGCAGGATGTCCGCCAGCATGCGCAGGAAGGCCGGCCTGATCAGGTTGGTCCGCTGCCCGAAGAGGCCATTGAGGTCCGTCCCCGCATACTCCAACCGCCCCCCCTCCAGACTCGCCGAGAACGACATGCAGGTGGGATAGGAGGGCACTTCCAAGTGTTGGAACAGCCTGCACAGGTTGGGGTAGTTGCGCTCGTTGAACACCATGAAGCCGGTGTCGACGGGGAACGACCCACGGGGATCCTCGACCATGAGGGTGTTGGTGTGACCGCCCAAGGTGCGGTTTCGCTCCAGTAGGGTGACCCGATAGCGCCGATCCAGGAGCCAGGCGGCCCCCAGACCCCCGATTCCGCCCCCCACGACCCCAATGTGCTGCATAGGAACCCGCCCGCCCCCGTCGTTCGTGTCAGCGTCGAGGCCCCACTGGCTTCGACCGGCGACTTGTCCAAGTTGTGTCCAATATTGAAACCGATCGATGGTCATACAAGGGGCCTCTGGCCTCATGATGGGCGGCGGGCGGATCTCGATTCCAGGAACGGCTGACCTCGCGCGGGGCCTTCAGGTGGCCGTACTTGCGAAGGCCCCGTTGGTCGGCGGAGCCCCTCCGCTCGCGCGCCCCACTTGTGGACTAGGTTAATTGCGGTCTAGTCTTTACCTTGGTTGGCGAGCACACCGAGCCTGGGCCCAGCGAGTGGGCGCGTGTGGGTGCCCCCCTCGGGCCCCTCCAAGGCATCGGACAGGGTCCCGCGAGCCCCAAACGGACGCTCGGCTCGCCGGCGCCGGCTTCTGGATCTGGAGTATCGGATGACCGCGATAGACCTCGATGGACTCCTGCGGCCTGTCGCCGAGGACGCCCCCGCCGGGCCTGACCTGGAGTACGACCCCGCTTACCTTGCCGCCTTCCGCGCCGCCCTCGGGGCCCCCGAGCGCAGGATGGGCGACACCGTGGTTGCGGCCGAGGAGCCCGATTGGCGCCAGGTGCAAACGCTTTGCGAAGCGTTGATGACGCGGTCGAAGGACCTGCGGGTCGGCGTTCTCCTCACGCGTGCGCTCGCCCACCTCCAAGGGTTCGCGGGATTGGCGGATGGACTCGGACTCATCCAGGGGTTGCTGGAGCGCTACTGGGATGAGCTCTATCCCGTGCTCGATCCCGAGGACGATAACGACCCCACCGCCCGGATCAACGCGCTGGTCGAGCTCTGCGACCGCGAGCATCTGCTGGATTTCCTGCGAACGGCCACCTTGGTCCGCTCTCCGGTCTTCGGCCCCCTCACCTATCGGGACATCGAGGTCGCGGAGGGGCATGTCAGCCCACCACCAGATGCCAAGGCACTCGACGCCACGGCGGTCAATGCCGTCTTTCAGGACTGTGACATCGAACAGCTCAAGGAATCGACGAACGCCGTCTCCCTGACCCAGGAACGGCTCCGATCCGTCGTCGATGTCCTTTGGCAACGGATCAGAAC
>JBAPYD010000468.1:0-2262 GCA_049284555.1 Chromatiaceae bacterium
GTCGCGCGGCATCAGGCGGGTGCCGGAGCCGCCGGCGTCGGCCGACAGGCCGGTATGGACATGGGTGTCGCCGAAATAGACATCGGTCGGGAAGGCCCGGTCCGCATAGGGCGAGTAGGGGCGACCCTTTAGGACATCTTGGGTCATCTCGGGGTCGTCCGCGTACTGGGCCGCGGCGGGTCCTGGGATCAGCACCAGGAGCGCCAGGGCGGCGCCCCACAAAGGCAACTGTCTAACCATCTTTGGATTCCTCCTTTGGGTGGATCTGTTCTTGTTCTGGGAGCCGGCGGGTCAGGGCGTTTGGTCCAGTCGGCAAGGTCCGCCCCTCTGGATCACGCAAATTCCCAGTTTAGCGGTCAGATTAGCATCGAATCTCCACCCCGTAGACCCCACCGATCACCACGTACTCGTCCTCGCCCTTGAGCATCCCGGGCAGCAGGCGGTTGAAGAAGAAGATCTTCGGCAGGGGGACGCGGGCGGTCAGGACATAGTCGCCGAATTCGTCCGCGCGCTCGCGCTCACTCGTGAAGCTCGACAGGTTGTTGAGCAGGACCACCTGGATCCCGTCGGGCTCGCGGCCCAGGACCTCGTGCTCACCCAGGCGGTTGATGCCTCGATAGAGGGTGAGATGGCTCTCCCCGGGGTGCTGGCGGGCCAGCTCGTACTGGCAGTAGGTGTAGAGGAGGTCGAGCTGGGCCTCCACGGCGTTGGTGGCATAGATGCCGGCCGCCGCCTCCGCGAGATAGACCAGATAGGCCTCGCTGCCCCGCCCGTACAGGGGGCCCCGGTGGTGGCGGGCGAGCAGCCCGAAGCGGGTCTCCACCCAGGCCTTGAGCACGGCCCCCTCACGCCCGTCCGCGTCGAAGGACCAGCCCCGCACCATCCGCAGGTAGTTGGCATTGACCCGCTTCTTCTTGCGTCGGCCGGGCGTCAGCCCCGCCTCCTCCAGGTCCTCCAGACAGAAATGGCCTGTCATGTAATGGACAAAGGACCCGGCGCGGGCGGCATGCCCGGCGATGGGCTCCAGCAGGTCGAAGAGGTCGTTGTGGAAGGCGCGGACCCCATCGATCTCCAGAGGCACCGGGTGGCGCTGGTAGGTGAGGCTGCCCAGGATCACCGCCGGCAGGTTGCAGCGGTTGAGGGGCAGGCGCGCCGCCGAGGGCAATGTAGGGACAGGGCTCGGGACCCGTTCCGACGAATCGTCTTGGGCGGTCGCCGGAGTGTCCGACCCGCCCCGTCTGTTGTTATCCATACAGCCAATGCGGCCTTGTCGTGGATGCTACCAGGGAACCAGCCCCGAGCGCGATACAGAGTTCTTTTATTTACAGCAAGTTGCGCATGTCTTGCGGGACTGGCACGGGCGTTGCTGCTATTGGGTTGAGGCCAACCCTTCAACCGCTGAACAAGCGACCTAGAGGAGATCGTACCAATGGCACTGCGTCAATGCGCCATCTATGGCAAAGGCGGAATCGGAAAGTCCACCACCACCCAGAATCTGGTCGCCGGCCTGGCCGAAGCGGGCAAGAAGGTCATGATCGTCGGTTGTGACCCCAAGGCCGACTCCACCCGTCTGATTCTTCACGCGAAGGCCCAAGAGACCATTATGCACCTGGCCGCGGACGCGGGCTCCGTCGAGGACCTGGAGCTCGAGGACGTGCTGAAGGCCGGCTACGCGGGCATCAAGTGCGTGGAGTCCGGCGGCCCCGAGCCGGGTGTGGGCTGCGCCGGGCGCGGCGTCATCACGGCCATCAACTTCCTCGAGGAGGAAGGGGCCTACGAGGAAGACCTGGACTTCGTCTTCTATGACGTGCTGGGCGACGTGGTCTGCGGCGGCTTCGCCATGCCGATCCGCGAGAACAAGGCCCAGGAGATCTACATCGTCTGCTCGGGCGAGATGATGGCCATGTACGCGGCCAACAACATCTCCAAGGGCATCGTGAAGTACGCCAACTCCGGTGGCGTGCGCCTCGCCGGCCTGATCTGCAACTCCCGCAACACGGCCCGCGAGGACGAGCTGATCGTCGAGCTGGCCCGCCAGCTCGGCACCCAGATGATCCACTTCGTACCCCGTGACAACGTGGTGCAGCGTGCCGAGATCCGCCGCATGACCGTCATCGAGTACGACCCCAAGTGCAGGCAGGCCGACGAGTACCGCGCCCTGGCACGCAAGATCATCGACAACAAGAACCTGGTGATCCCCACGCCGATCACCATGGATGCCCTGGAAGACCTGTTAATGGAGTTCGGTCTGTTGGATGAGGA
>JBAPYD010000469.1:0-2057 GCA_049284555.1 Chromatiaceae bacterium
CCCCTGGACGCGGCCGGGGGGGCCCAGCGCCTGCTGGTCATTGCCATGGGCAAGCTCGGGGCACGGGAGCTCAACCTCTCCTCCGACATCGACCTGATCTTTGCCTATCCGGGCCCGGGTCGGACCCATGGAGGGCCCCGGGAGCTGGACAGCGGCCAGTATTTCACCCGGCTGGCCCAGCGCCTGGTCCAGGCGCTGAACAATCAGACCAGCGACGGCTTCGTCTTCCGGGTGGACACCCGCCTGCGGCCCTTCGGCGACTCCGGCCCCCTGGTGATGACCCTGGATGCCCTGGAGGATTACTACCAGTCCCAGGCCCGGGAGTGGGAGCGCTACGCCATGATCAAAGCGCGGGTCCTGGCCGGGGACCCCGCCGACGTGACCGCCCTGGAGTCCCTGCTCCGGCCCTTCGTCTACCGGCGCTATCTCGACTTCGGCTCCATCGATTCACTGCGCGAGATGAAGCGCCTCATCGACAAGGAGCTGCACAAGAAGGGCATGGCATCCAACATCAAGCTCGGGCCCGGGGGCATCCGGGAGATCGAGTTCATCGGCCAGGCCTTCCAGCTGATCCGCGGGGGGCGGGACCCGGAGCTGCAGATCCGGCCCATCCTCCAGGTGCTGGAGCTGCTCGCCCGAAAGGGGATGATGCCGGCGGTGGAGGTGACGCAATTGACCGCCGCCTACCGCTTCCTCCGGCTCGTGGAGAACCGCATCCAGGCCTATCGGGACAAGCAGACCCACCTGCTGCCGAAGGACGAGCCGGGTCGGCTCCGGCTCGCCCGGGCCATGGGCTTCGCCGACTGGGACGGGTTCTCCCGGGTCCTTGGTGAGCATCGGGGACGCGTTCAGGGACTATTCGATCAGGTCTTTGCCGCCCCCGCGGCGGAAGGCCATGGCCCGCCGGCCGGCGACACCGCCCCCGGGGACCGTCGGGAGAAGGGACCCGCGATCCGGGTGGACCCGGCCCTGGCCACCCTGTGGAACGGCGGCCCGGCGCCCCCGCGGGCCGAGGAGGTGCTGACAGGGTTCGGGTTCGCCGACCCGGGGGACGCATGGGGGCGTCTGCAGCGGTTCCGGGATGCCGCGGCCCGCAAGGGCCTGAGCACCAAGGGCACGGAGCGGCTCAACCTGCTGATGCCCATGGCCCTCACCGCCATTGCCGAGAGCGAGTCGCCGGATCTGGCCCTGGATCGGGTGCTGCGGGTGCTGGAGTCGGTCGTGCGCCGCACCGCCTATCTCGCGATGCTCATCGAGCGTCCCCAGGCCCTGGTCCAGCTCGCCCGGCTCACCGGCATGAGCCCCTGGATCGCCGATCAGATCGCACGCCAGCCCTTGCTGCTGGACGAGCTCATCGACCCGCGGCGGCTCTACGAGCCCCTGCGCAGGGCCGACCTCGACACGGAACTCGATGCCCTCCTGGCCCCGGTGGACCCCGAGGACCTGGAGCAGCAGATGGAGCGCCTGCGCCAGTTCGCCCACGGCAACATGCTGCGGGTCGCCGCCGCGGACCTCACCGGCGTGGTGCCCCTCATGAAGGTCAGCGACTACCTCACCGAGATCGGCGAAGCGACGGTGGCCCGCGTGCTGCGCCTCGCCTTCCGGCACCTGGCGGGGCGCCACGGCCCCCCCAAGGACCTGAAGCCGGACGAGACCGGTCTACTGGTCTTGGGCTATGGCAAGCTCGGTGGGCTGGAGCTCGGCTATGGCTCCGACCTGGACCTGGTCTTCGTCCACGGCAGCGATCAGGGCTGGGCGGAGACCCTGGGACCCAAGCCCATCAGTCATGAGCAGTTCTACAGCCGACTCGGCCAGCGCATGATCCACATGATGACCACGCGCACCCCGTCGGGAATCCTCTACGAGGTGGACATGCGGCTGCGCCCGGACGGCAACAAGGGCATGCTGGTGCGCTCCATGACCTCCTTCGCCGACTACCAGGATCGGCAGGCCTGGACCTGGGAGCATCAGGCCCTGGTGCGGGCGCGCCCGGTCGCCGGGGATGACGCGCTTGCCGCCCGGTTCGCGGAGGTCCGGCGCACCACGCTCTGCCGCCG
>JBAPYD010000470.1:0-13629 GCA_049284555.1 Chromatiaceae bacterium
GGGCATGGTGGGGCTCATCGACCCGCCCCGGGACGAGGCCGTAGCGGCCGTCGCCGAGTGCCACCGCGCCCGCATCCGGGTCAAGATGATCACCGGCGATCACGCCACCACGGCAAAGGCCATTGGCCGGCAGATCGGCCTGGACAACCCGGACAACGTGCTCACCGGCGCCGACATCGACCAGCTGGACGACGCGCGGCTGGCCGCTCGGGTGCTGGACACGGACGTGTTCGCCCGCACCAGCCCGGAGCACAAGCTTCGGCTGGTGATGGCACTGCAGTCCCACGGCCTGACCGTGGCAATGACCGGCGACGGAGTCAACGACGCGCCGGCCCTGAAGCGCGCCGATGCCGGTGTCGCCATGGGTGAGAAGGGCAGCGAGGCGGCCAAGGAGGCCTCCGATCTGGTGCTGGCGGACGACAACTTCGCCTCCATCACCGCCGCCGTGCGCGAAGGACGCACCGTATACGCCAACATCAAGAAGGTCATCAGCTGGACCCTGCCCACCAACGCCGGCGAGGCCTCCACCATCATCCTGGCCCTGCTGCTGGGGCTGACCCTACCCATCACCCCGGTGCAGATTCTGTGGGTGAACATGATCACGGCCGTGACCCTGGGCATCGCCCTGGCCTTCGAGCCCACGGAGCACGACACCATGGCCCGCCCGCCCCGGCCCCGCGGCGAGCCGCTGCTGTCCGGTGATCTGATCTGGCATATCGTACTGGTGGCGGGGCTGTTCCTGGGAGGTGTATTCGGCATCTACCTGTACGCGGTGGAGCAGGGCTACTCCATCGACCTGGCCCGCACCATTGCCGTGAACACCCTGGTGGTGATGGAGATCTTCCATCTCCTGTTCATCCGCAACATGTCCAGCACGCGGCTCACCTGGAAACAACTGCGCGGCACCCGGGTGCTGTGGGTGGCAGTCGCCCTGGTCGTCGCCGGGCAGCTCGCTATCACCTACCTGCCGCCGCTGCAGCAGGTGTTCGAGACCGAATCGGTCCGCTTGCGGGACGCCCTGCTCATCCTGCTGGTGGGGGTGGGCCTGTTCGTGATCATCGAGCTGGAGAAGCGCCTGCGCCTGCATCTGCGGCTGGCCGCCGGAGCACCGGAGCGCCTCGCCCGCAGCGCTGCGGCAAGGGACGGGGCCGGACCGGCATAGACCGGCCCGCGATACAGACACTTCGCCGGCCTAGGGAGCGGCGTCCGACCATGCAGGAACACTTCAGCGAACTGGCCCTGCTGCTCATCATCGCCACCGCCTGCGGGGCGGTGGCCATGCGGCTGCGCCAGCCGGTGCTGATCGCCTACATCGTGGTGGGCATCCTCGTCGGGCCGGCGGTGCTCGGCCTCGTCTCCGCCCACGACCAGATCGACCTGCTGGCGCAGATGGGCATCGCGGTGCTGCTGTTTCTGGTGGGCCTGAAGCTGGATCTGGCCCACGTCGGCCACATCGGGCCGGTGGCCCTGGCCACCGGCCTTGGGCAATTGGTCTTCACGATCGCCGTCGGCTTCGGCCTGGTGCTGCTCCTGGGCCGGACGCCGGTGGAGGCCTTGTACGTGGCGGTGGCGCTGACCTTCTCCAGCACCATCATCATCGTCAAGCTGTTGTCCGACAAACGCGAGATCGACGCCCTGCACGGCCGCATCGCGGTGGGCTTCCTGATCGTGCAGGACCTGGCCGTGGTGCTGGCCATGATGGTGGTGAGCGCCCTGGGGGGCGGCGGCGACGGGCCCGCCGGGGTGATCCTGTCCCTGCTATGGCGGGTGGCCCTGGCGGCAGTCGCCCTGTACCTTCTGATGCGCCATGTGCTGCCGTGGGCGGTGGCCCTGATGGCGCGCTCCCAGGAGCTCCTGCTGATTTCCGCCGTCGCCTGGGGCGTCGGCCTGGCGGCCCTCGGTGAGTGGGCCGGCTTCTCCAAGGAGGCAGGGGCCTTCCTGGCCGGGTTCTCTCTGGCTTCCACCAGCTACCGGGACGCCATCAGCGCCCGGCTCACGGGCATCCGGGACTTTCTGCTCCTGTTCTTCTTCATCGACTTGGGCGCCAGGCTCGACTTCTCCACCCTCGGCGGCGAGCTCTGGCCGGCCCTGTTGCTGTCCCTGTTCGTGCTGATCGGCAACCCGCTCATCGTCATGGCCATCATGGGCTACATGGGCTACCGCAAGCGCACCGGCTTCATGGCCGGACTCACGGTGGCCCAGATCAGCGAGTTCTCCATCATCTTCATCGCCATGGGCATCTCCCTGGGCCATGTCGACACCGAGGCCCTGGGTCTGGTCACCCTGGTGGGCGTGGCCACGATTGCGGTGTCCACCTACATGATCCTCTATTCTCATCCCCTGTACGAACGCCTCGCCCCCTGGCTGGGGCTGTTCGAGCGGCGCAACCCGCGGCGGGAGCTGGCCGCCGCGCAGGCGATGGAATCGGTCCGTCCCGCGGACGTGATCGTGCTCGGGCTTGGCCGCTACGGCGGCCGCCTGGCCCAGGGCCTGAAGGCAGCCGGACTGTCGGTGGTGGGTGTGGACTTCGATCCGGAGTCGGCCCGCGCCTGGCGCGGCAGAGGGCTGGCGGTATGCTACGGCGATGCCACCGAGGCCGGGCTGCTGGAATCCCTGCAGCTGGCCTCGTGCGCCTGGGTCGTCAGTACGCTGCCGGATGTCGCCTCCAACCGCAGCCTCCTGCAGGCGCTCCGCACCCACCACTACAGCGGGGAGCTGGCCATTGTCGCCCGCGCCGAGGAAGACGGCCTGCAGCTCAAGCGGCTGGGGGTCCCGACGGTCATCTACCCCACGCGTAACGCCGTGGACTTCGCCGTGGACAACCTGGCGGGCATCATCAGGCGCGGCCGGGAGGGGCGGCGGCCCGATCATGCCGCAGACCGAGTGGTCTGATCATTTCGAATCGGAGGACGATGCCATGAACAGATTCCGAAACATCCTGTGCGTGGTCTCCGCCACCCAAAGCGATCCAGCGGTGGTGGAGCGGGCGGTTGGGCTGGCGCAGCACAACCAGGCCAGGCTCACCCTGTTGGGCGTGGTACCGCCGGTCACCGCCGGCATCGGCATGCCCGAGGGCGGCCCGATCTCGGGGGATCTGCAGGCGTGGCTGGTGGGTGAGCGCGAAAAGGTCCTGTCCGATCTCGTCGGCCCCCACGCGCAGCCGGCCGGTATCCAGGGCCGGGTGGTGATCGGCTCGCTCTTCATCGAGGTCATCCGTCAGGTGCTGAGAGAAGGCTACGACCTGGTGATCAAGGCGCCGGAGGATCCCGGCTGGCTCGACCGCCTGTTCGGTAGCGACGACCTGCACCTGTTGCGCAAATGTCCGTGTCCGGTCTGGCTGATCAAGCCCCAGCCATCCGGCACCTTCGGCTGCATCGTGGCGGCCGTCGACGTGGGGGACAGCTACCCGGCCGACGAAGTCGAGGGCCGCCGGGCATTGAACCGGCAGATCATGGAGATGGCGACGTCCCTCGCCCTGTCGGAGTTCGCCGAGCTGCACGTCGTGCACGCCTGGGAGGCCGTCGGGGAAGGGGCCATGCGCAGCGGATTCCTGCGCACCGACGAGGAGAGAGTCAGCGCTTACGTCAAGGCGGTGGAGCGGCACCATGGTGAGAAGCTCCATGCACTGATGCGGGAGACGGCCGACCGGCTCGGTCCGGAGGCCACTCGCTACCTGAAACCGAATGCCCATTTGGTGAAGGGCTGGGCACACAAGGAGATTCCGGCTCTGGTCCGGGACCTCGGGGCGGACCTCGTGGTCATGGGCACCGTGGCCCGCACCGGCATCAGTGGCCTGTTGATGGGAAACACCGCAGAGATGATCCTGACCCAGATCGATTGCTCGGTGCTCGCCGTCAAGCCGCAAGAGTTCGTGTCGCCGGTCACCCTGGAATCGTAAGGCCCCGGACCACGGGCTCGCGGCGTCCCTCGCCGGCGACACGCGGGGTGGAGTGTATAGCCGGGACAGCCCGATGGGGCCAATCATGGCTCCTAGCTGCGCAGTCGCGGCCGCTTCAGGTTCCGCGGCAACGACACGATACTGGTCCTGAGTGTAAAGAGTGAATTGCTTTTTTGGGCCCAATCCTTCCATTTCTTGCTTGACTGAGAACCCGAAACGACCTCACGCGCTAGCACGGGAGCGGTTTCTCACGGCCGGCAAAAACTCCAATCTTGGGTTCGCTACAGGAGGGGTGACCACCTCCTCGGCACCAATAGCTGGTGAACACATTGATTGTCTCCGGACCTGAGAATGGCCGCTGTGAGTGACAAGGGAAGATGTGACCAGCAAGGTGCGTGTGACCGCTCCCAGTCGGCACTGGACTGCAAGGAGCATGACTTCCAGTGTCCGTAACCAGCGTGATGCGGTCCTGCCGATCCTTCTGCGGCACCGCTGGACCGACACCTTCGAGCCCCTGAGCGGCTCGGTTTCCCCTGACAGCCGGTATCGACCCGTTGCGGAAGTAGCCGCCTCTCCCGAGAGTTGTATGGTTTTCGCAACGGCCAAGCACCGGATCGGGTTTTCCCAATCGACGCTGGCGGTCCTATGGTGCTCTCGGGCTTGCAGCGACCACCGGTAGCTGAGTCCCAGCAGCCGCCCTTGACGTCGGACACATGAGTTTCCAGGCTTGGGCAAGAATCAGTTTATCAACCGGTGATCGCGAAGGACCGGTTGAGTTCGCGTTCCGGACCGTCACAATCCTGTTGCGCGGTCGAAGCTGAAAAAAGGGAGAAGCAGAAGTTGAGAGAAGCGCCTCCACGATCCCTGTGCAGCGGGGCGACGAGGACCCGCAGCCGTCGTCTCGGCGCGAGCGCTCGGGCCGGGCTTAGGGGTCAGCCACGGCCCGAGCCGCTTCTCCCTACGATCGATCCAGGTCGAAGCGATCGGCCGTCATCACCTTGGTCCATGCGGCGACGAAGTCGCGGACGAATTGTTCGCTACCGCTCGCGGACGCATAGACCTCGGCGACGGCACGCAGCTCGGAGTTCGATCCGAAGATCAGGTCTACAGGCGTCGCCGTCCACTTCAGTTCGCCCGTGGCGCGGTCGCGTCCCTCGTAGATGCCGTCGGCGTCCTCGGCCTTGGACCACTGCGTTGCCATGTCGAGCAGGTTGACGAAGAAATCGTTGCTCAGCTGCCCGGGATTGTCGGTGAGCAAGCCGTGCTTCGAGCCATTGGCGTTGGCGCCCAACGCACGCATACCGCCGACCAGCGCGGTCATCTCGGGCACGGTCAGGCTCAGCAGGTCGGCTTTCTCCACCAGCATGTCATTGGGGGAGCCGTAAGCATCGTCGCTGTAGAAGTTACGGAAGGCATCCGCCCTCGGTTCCAATACGTCGAACGATGCCGCATCGGTCATCTCCGGTGTCGCATCACCGCGACCCGGTGTGAAAGGCACCTTGACATCGTGACCGGCATCCTTCGCTGCTTTCTCGATCGCTGCGGCGCCGCCGAGGACAATCAGGTCGGCCATGGAGATCTTGCTGTCGCTATCCTCCTTGACCTTCTCCAGCGTTTTCAGGACCTTGGCCAGTTCTTCCGGGTCGTTGGCTTCCCAATCCTTTTGGGGAGCGAGTCGCACGCGTGCACCGTTGGCACCGCCGCGCATGTCAGAGTCGCGATATGTAGACGCCGATGCCCAGGCTGCTTTGACCAGCTCAGGCACGGTCAGACCGGAGTCTAGGATCTTCGCCTTCAGCTCAGCAGCTTCGCTGTCGCTGATCACCTCGCCTGCAGGAACGGGGTCCTGCCAGATGAACACTTCCTCCGGAACCTCGCTGCCGATGTAGCGGGCGCGGGGACCCAGGTCGCGGTGCGTCAGCTTGAACCAAGCCTTTGCAAACGCTTTGTCGAATTCCTTCGGATTCTGCCAAAAACGCTCGGCGATCTTGCGGAAGCCGGGGTCTTCCTTCAATGAAAGGTCTGTTGTCAGCATGACAGGCGGATTGCGTTTGCCCTCGACGTGGGCATCCGGCACCGATGTATGCGCCGATTTGTCGGTGGGCACCCACACCGTTCCACCGCCGGGTGACTTCTGCTTTTCCCACTCGAAGCTGAACAGGTTATTGAGGTACAGGATGGACCAGGCAGTCGGCGTCTGGGTCCAAGCGCCTTCCAGGCCACTGGTCATGGTGTCTTCCGCATTGCCCTTGCCGCACTTATTTTTCCAGCCAAGGCCTTGCTCTTCGATCGCGGCGGCGGCAGGTTCGGGGCCCACGCAGTCAGCTTTCGTGGCGCCATGAACCTTGCCCAGGGTGTGGCCGCCCGCAATCAACGCGACGATCTCTTCGTCGTTCATCGCCATGCGATAGAACGACTGACGTATGTCCGCGGCCGCGGCTACCGGGTCGAGATTGCCGTTGGGCCCCTCCGGGTTCACGTAGATCAGACCCATGTGGAGAGCGGCCAACGGTTTCTCTAGTTCGCCTTCCGCGCTGAATCGCTTGTCGTTGCCAAGCATTTCTGTTTCGGGGCCCCAGTAGACCAGGTCAGCCTCCCAGTCGTCCACGCGTCCGCCAGCAAAGCCCAGGGTTTCGAAACCCATCGACTCCAGCGCGACATTACCGGCCAGGATCATCAGGTCAGCCCAGGATACATTCGGCCCGTATTTTTGTTTGACCGGCCACAGCAGGCGGCGCGCTTTGTCCAGGTTGGCGTTATCCGGCCAGCTACCGAGCGGCTCGAAGCGCTGCTGGCCGCCATCGGCGCCACCGCGGCCGTCATGTATGCGGTACGTGCCGGCGCTGTGCCAGGCCATGCGGATCATCAGCCCGCCGTAGTGACCCCAGTCCGCCGGCCACCAGTCCCGCGATGTCTTCAGGACTCTCTCGATATCCGCTTTCAGCTCCTTGAGGTCAACACTCGCAAAAGCTTTGGCGTAGTCGAAGTCGTCACCGTACGGATTCGATTTCTTGTCGTGGTCACGGAGCGGGCCGAGGTCGACTTGTTCCGGCCACCAGAACTGGTTTGATTTCGCCTTGCCGGGCGCCATGGTCTGGTTTGCTGCCGCGGGCGCAGAGAGAAGGGCAGCCAGGATAGCTGCAGGCAACGTTTTTCTGAGCATGCGAGTCATCTCCTCGTATTGGGTGAGTTCAATTGTCGGACGCAAAGCACCCTGTTTCGTTCTTGTTTTCGCCGACCGGTCTGAGCATGCACCTGAACGACGCGGTCCGAACCTGGATCGGCCATGCCGTGACAAATACTTTGCGCACCCTACCAAACTAGACTGTCAACTCGGTAACATCCATGTGGAAAAATCTATCTCGACAATAGGAAAATCCAATGGCACCGGGACGTCGGTCACCCCGGGCCGACGGTTCCAGGACTCGGCCATGGTTCTTCCCTCCCGGTTCGATCTCTCCCCGCAGTTCATCGATCCAGCGGGGGTTTCTCCGTCACGTCACGCGGGGTCGCCAGAATCAGGCAGGCTGATTTTTCCAGCTCTGCGCGCCAATTGATCCTCTCTGCGGGTTCGTCGACGAGGGCGGTTGCAGTGATGCCACCGGTGACCGCTTCTTCGAAGGCCCCGTTCAGCTTGGCGATACGGCTGCGGGTCGTCTCCATCTCGGCTTCGATTTCCTTCCGTTCCAACGCATCCGCCGTCTCGGCCAGCCTACGTTCCAGTTCGCCGAGATAGCTGCGCAGTTCGGCCACAGTGCCCAGCCACAGTGCCCGAGATCGAAACCAGCCCTTCGACTACAGCTTGGGCTGGCGACCCTTCCGTTATTGCCGACGTCGGAACCGCGTCCGGTCCAGCCTCCTGCCCCGGTGCTAGCGGGACTGGGGAGCATCAGCACCATGACGGCCTGCACTGTTCCGGTAGCGTCCTAGATCGACGGGATACTATTTCCTTGGGGCTTGTGTCGAGGTCCATAGGTTGCCAAAACACCGCGTCTCCGTACGTGGCGATCGCCAGCGCGACCTCGCATCCCGCTCCCGTCCGAGCCGAACCGGCCAAATGGGAAAATAGCGTCCACGTTGGTGGATCATTACGGACTGCCCTTTGGGCAACGAAAGACTGGTTTCTGATTGACTGCCGACCGTGACCAGCGGCGGCTCGATGACGGGGCTGACCCGGGCTCAAGCTCGCAGTCCCGAGGGCACGACCGACCGCCTGCAGCGTCGAGCCGTCGTTGGGGATCGATCAGTGTTCGAGTTGGTTGGGCGGACCCGTGCAGCCGATGATTCACGTGAAGGTGCGTAGCCTTCTTGCCACAACAGGGATTGCCGAGGCGCTCCGGTTTGGTCCGCTCCTGGCCGGGTCCGGTCCCTCCAGGCGCAGACAGCTTCGCCCCGCGCGGGGACGCGGCAGGCCTCGCCTCCATCCTCGGATGAATGTCCGCTTTCTGCTGGGCGGCCTGGCCGTTTACGCCGCCGATCGCTGACCGCAAAGCGTCCAGACCTGCCGCTCAGGTCCGTATCGTCAGCGGCAGCAAGGGGTCCAAAAAGGGCTCGCCACCGCGTTCGGTAAAGTGCGGCGGAGGCCGCGCTCCGCCCTTCTTGGAGCCAGCCCCGGGACTTC
Source organism: Chromatiaceae bacterium (assembly GCA_049284555.1). Lineage (GTDB taxonomy): Bacteria > Pseudomonadota > Gammaproteobacteria > Chromatiales > Chromatiaceae > Thiodictyon. Next base: position 8,520 of record JBAPYD010000470.1, read on the forward strand.
GGCCCTTCATCAGACAGATGAGGCGAAACCCCTGCTCGGGTCGACTGGCCTGACGGCGGCGCCTTTTCGGGTCCATTCCCGCAACAAGCAGCCACTGCTTCAGCCGTGAGCCCGAGCCGTGCGAATGGCGACCAGATGCGCCCGGTAGATCGGCTCCGGGATCCAACCCCGTTCCTGGGCTTCCCGGGCGATGGCGGCCGGGTCCACCTGCACGGCAGCGGCGTGCACCCAGCGTAGGGGCTCGCCCTAAGGGGGTGGATACTCATAGCCGGTGCGGCCGCGGTAGTCGGCCTCGCAGGGAATCAGCACGCGCGATCACAAGGTTGCCTGGGCGTCCCTGAGCGCGATCTGGTAGTCGCTCGGGTCCAGCGCCACGAGCAGCTGCCCAGGCACCACACGATCGCCTTCCTTATACCTATCCGATCAAGGCGCGGCCGTGGCGCGTGCGTCGATCTCTTCGAGGAGCCGGGCGTAGTCCGGCCCCTTCGGGGCGGCATAGTTGAAGTTCTTGAACAAGCCGGTGAGCTTGACGAAGTAGTCTCGTGCCGCATCCTTGCTCGGGAAGTCGTAGTCGCGCGTGACCAGCCCGTAGACCTTGTCGAACGCGAGCTGCTGGCGTGGCAGCGGCGCCGAGGCGTCGACCTTGTCGAAGGCATCCTGCTGGAGGAAAACCATGTCGACGAACAAGGCCTTTTGATAGGTCACGTAGTCGGCGATGGTGACGCCCTCCTCACCGGTCACCTGCATCATCTGCTGGACCGATTCCCCGCGCCGCAGGAGCGCCTGCATCCATTTGACATGCTCCACCCAGGCCGGGTCGATGTGCTCACCGTACCAGTCGGCGAGCTGATCGAGATACCGCGACCAGGAGATCAGCGGGTCGATGGCCGGGTAGAAGCGCTTGTAGGCCCGGTCATAGGAGAGACCGAGGAAGGTCTTGACCGTGCTCAGCGTCGACTGGGTGACCGGCTCCTCGAAGTTGCCGCCCGCAGGGGAGACGGTGCCGATGAGGGTCAGGCTGCCCTCGCTGCCATCGGCGGTGCGGAACACCCCGGCGCGCTCGTAGACGGACCGGATGGCCGAATCCAGGTAGGCGGGAAAGGCCTCCTCGCCGGGGATCTCCTCCAACCGCCCCGAGGTCTCGCGCATCGCCTGGGCCCATCGGGATGTGGAGTCGGCGAGCAGCAGCACGTGGTAGCCCATCTGCCGGTAGTACTCGCAGAGCGTGATGCCCGTGTAGATCGAGGCCTCGCGGGCCGCCACCGGCATCGAGGAGGTGTTGCAGATGATGATGGTGCGATCCATCAGCGAGCCGCCGGTGGCGGGATCCACCAGGTGCGGGAACTCGGTGATCGTCTCGACGACCTCGCCGGCGCGCTCACCGCAGGCGACCACCACCACGATATCGACCGCCGAGTGCTTGGCGATCAGGTGCTGGAGCACGGTCTTGCCGGCGCCAAAGGGGCCGGGGATACAGCCGGTTCCGCCGCGGGCGATGGGGAAGAAGGTATCGACGAGCCGGATGGTCGTGATCATGGGCTCATGGGGATAGAGCCGCTCGATCACCCGGCCGCGCATCATGCCGTCGGCCAGGGGGCGCCGCACCGGCCAGCGGCGGGTGAGGTCGAGGGAGCGCTCCTGGCCGTGGCGATCACGGGTACGCACCACCGGGGTGTCGACCGTGACACTGCCCTCGCGGACCCAGGTCACCTCGACCTCGCCGATCTGATCGAAAGGCGCCATGATCTTGTGCGTGAAGGACCCCTCCTGCACGGTGCCCAGGACCTCACCGGCCCTGACCACGGCCCCGACCTGGACCTTGGGCACGAAGGACCACTTCCTGTTGAGCTCGAGGGCCGGCATCTCGACGCCGCGCGGCAGGAAGGTCCCGTGGCGCACGGCCAGGCTTTCGAGGGGGTTCTGAAGCCCGTCGTAGACCTGTCCCAGGAGACCGGGACCCAGGGTGACCGAGAGCAGGTCACCGCTCTGCACGACCGGATCGCCGACCGAGACCCCCGAGGTGTCCTCGAACACCTGGATGTCGGCCAAGCGGCCCCGCACGCGCAGGACCTCCGCCTTGAGCCGCTCCTGCACGCCAGTCTCCGAGGGTCGCCGCGGCTCGATATAGACGACCTCGTTCTTGACCAACGGCAGCGGCTTGCCACCAGCCTGCCCGGCCGCGATCGTCACGAGGGACTCCTGCACGGCGACCACCCGGGGCGGGATGTCCCCGGCGGGCCCGGACGTCGCGTCGCTCGACGCCTCGGCGGAGGAAGCAACCTGGGTGGGATCAGCCGACATAAGCATCCTCTTGGTGATTCGTCTCAGGGCCCAAGGAAGCCCTGATCAAACCCATGCACGAAGTTGATCGGCCCGCGCCGCCTCCGCGGGATCGGCCGGCTCGCTCAGGCCGCGAGCTCCGCCCGCAGGTCCTCCATGGGCCCGAGGGCGGCCTCCACGAGCTCGTCGAAGCGGGCGACAGCGGCCTCTCCCTCATAGGCGGTCCAGCGGGCCACGAGGTCCCAGCGGTTGCAGTAGACGACCACGGCCTCGAAGTCGAAATGGTGCCCCTCCGAGACCCGCTCCAGGTGGTCCCAGACGGTGCCGAGCAGGAGCCGCTCCAGTCCGACCGGATCGCCGTCCTCCAGGAGCCGCCTGGCCTCGGGCAGCCAGGGAAAGGCCCGCTCGAGTCGCAGGTTGGGCTCGCTCCAGTATCGGGTGACATGGGGCACCCAGCGTCCGAATCCCCAGGCCCGGCCCCTGGCCGGGGGACCCTCGCCCGCGTGGCGGCGGCGCAGGGCGGCGACTACGGTGCGCATCTCGAGCCGCCAGGTCGACAGGTCACGGACGAAGTCGTTCGCCACCGTCGGCAGCACGTCGCGAGCGCGCCGGGCTATCGCCTCGTCGTCCTCGTCCATGCCGAGCCGGGACCACTCGGTGAGCGCAGCAAGCTTCCGGAGGTCCGCGGCGTCTCCGGGCTCGAGCAGCCTGAGGCGCTGCCGCAGCCGTAGCCGCGACAGCGGTGTCTGTTTGGCGCCGAACAGCCCCCTGTGTGCCGGCAGGGAGGTGATCAGCATCAGATAGCGGTCCACGGCCGACATCAGGCTAGACCGCAGGCCCTGTGGACCGCGGTTCCCGGCGGGGCGCGGCGGGGCTCATTTCACCGTGCCCTCAAGGATGGCCCGGAAGCGCGGCTGCAGATGGGCGAGGAGCAGCTCGGCGACCTTCTCGTCCGTCAGGTCGATCTCCAGGCTCTTGTCCTTGAAGCAGATGCGGATCCCGGCCGAGTCGTCCTCGGCAACGGAGAAGGTGACACCCTCTTCCAGCGCCTCCGAGGCCACCGCAAGCACGAAATGCGACAAGGAGCCTTCCTTCAGCTCCAGGGGATTGCGCCGCAGCTCCTCGATGCCGACGAGCTCGCGCGGCAGCACGATCTCCATCGCGTCGCCCGGCTCCACGCCGGCCTCGTCGCGACCCCGGCGCGCAACCTCGAGGATCATCCGTTCGAGGAATTCCTCGCGCTTGAGCTCGGCCGTGATCAGGCGGCGGACGTTTTCGTTGACCTCCCGCGTGAGCACCGAGCGCAGCTGGAGCACGGCATCGCGCATGGCGAGCTTCAGGGCATCCTCCCCGGCGGTCTTCAGCGAGTTGGCCTCCCGCTGAGCCGCGCTCACGATGCGCCTGGCCTCCGCCTCGGCCTCCCCCAGGATCTGCGCCGCCCGCTGGCGCGCCTCGCCCTCGATCCGTTCGGCCGCGTCCCGGCCCTTGGCCACGCCCTCGTCGCGCAGCCGGGCGATGAGCGCCTCGACGCCCGAGGACGGCAGACTGACCGGTGTGTCGGTGGATGCTGGCTTCATGGCTCCCTCCGCTTCAGCCCGGGATGTTGCCGGCGAGGACCAGGGCGAACACGAACACGAAGACCGCGAACCCCTCGACGATCGCCGCCGGGGCCAGCGAAAGGCCGAAGATCTCCGGCTTTGTCTTGAAGGCATGGATGGCGGAGGCGCACGCCCTGCCCTGCATGATGCCGGAGTACATCAGGGCCAGGCCCGCCAGTATGCCGATGCCAAAGAGCGCGGCGCCGGTCTCGGCGGTGACCTCGCGTTGCAGCGTGAACATGACCACGATGCCGTAGATCACCTGGGAGGACGGCATGACCGAGACACCGATGTAGCGCCCGAGTCCCGACTCCGTATCGACCATGGCACCGATCGCGGCCTGACCGGCGATCGAACAGCCGATGATGCTGCCGATTGCACCCAACGCCATGGCGCCGAAGAGACCGGCCCAGCCGAGTGCCACAACAAGCTCGTTCATTCGATGATCTCCGTCTTCTTGAAGGGCCGGAAGGGATAGCCCTCGCCGGACAGGGCCCAGTTGTAAAACTCGATGTAGTTCAGACGCAGACCGTGCACGACGCCGCTGACCAGGCCAAGCAGCAGGTTCAGGACGTGGCCGATCAGGAGCAGCAGGATCTTGAGCAGCAGCCCGAGCCCCTCCACCTGGGCGCCGACCTGCTGGGCCAGATCATTGAAGGTCAGGGCCAGCGAGGCCGAGGCGAGCCCCAGGGCAAACAGCCTGAGGTAGGAGAGTGCATCGCCGAAGATCTTGGTGATCTGGGTCAGCGCCACCAGCCCGTCGACGCCGCGCATCAGGATCGAGCCGGCGCCGGTGACCGCGCGCTCGCTTCCGGCGAAGAAGACCAGCAGCAGGCCCAGCCCCAGGGTGGAGAAGGCGATCGTCGTGCCCGTCGAGCCGGCAGCATCGCCCACCAGCCAGGCCGCGTAGCCGCCGGCGGCCACCAGGATCCAGCCGATGGGCACCAATGCCGAAAAACGCGGCCAGAGCCCCAGCGCCCGCACCCCGTTGGCCAGCACCAGATGCAGGACGCCGATGCCGATCGAGAGCCGCATCATGGTGTCGAAGTCGTTGATGTCGAGCAGATTGAGACGCCCGAGCAGGCTGTCCGGTGGCGGGGCGACCCCGAAATAGCTCCCCACCAGAACGCCCCAGGCCAGGGAGGCGGCGGTGATGGTGGCGGCCAGCACGCGGAAGCGCCGGCCCCCCGCCGATTGCCCCAGCCTGTGCCAGAACGCGAGCAGGCCGAGGC
>JBAPYD010000471.1:0-4586 GCA_049284555.1 Chromatiaceae bacterium
GGACTCCAGAAGCAGCGCATCGCAGTCGGCGAGGACGGCGCGCGCATGGGACGTGACGCTGCCGGCGTCGGTCAGCATCCCCAGCCGAGCCTCGGGACACTCGAAGACGAACTGGACCGGCTCACGGGCGTCATGGGGGACCGGGTAAGGCAGGACCCGCATGGGCCCCAGGCGGATCGAGCCGCTGTGCCCCGAGAGGAGCCGCAGTCGCGGAACCTCGGGGGCCCCAAGGGCCCTCCAGGTCCCGGGTGTGGTCCAGACGGTGACGGCATAGCGATTGGCCAGCGCGGCGACGCCCTTGGCGTGGTCCCCGTGCTCGTGGGTGAGGAGCAGCGCCTCGATCTCGGAGGGATGCACCCCGAGGGACTGGAGACGGGTCTCCATCTCCCGCACGCCGAAGCCATTGTCCACCAGGAGACGGTAGCCTCCGGACTCGATCAGCGTCGCATTGCCGCGGCTACCGCTGCCGAGGGTCGCGAAACGCACCGCGCTCAGGCCCCTCCGGGTCGCGAGCGGGTACGCCTGGGTCGCCCCGTGACGGCCATGGCTCAGTTCATCTGCTCGGCGAGCAAGGTGAGGATGCGTCCGGCGGAGGGGGAGCCGTCGGGGTTCCCATTGGAATCCAGAACGGTGACGCGGGTCTGGGCCGCGTCCCCTTGGATTCGGATCTGGTACTGTTTGACCCGATCGATGTCGTCCTTTCGCCAGAAGGCCAGCCGGGAGGTCAGGCTGCGCTTCGCGGCACCGGTTCCGGAGTCCACATCCTGGTAGCGGACGTAGTAGATGCCCCGGGACATGTCCCGGTCTTCCACCGAGAATCCGGCCCGATCCAGGGCCGAGCCCACCATGCGCCAGCCGCGTCGATACTCGTCGTTGATGATGAGCACCTGAGAGCCGCCCTCGGTCGCGATGCGCGCGGGGGAGGCGGCCGGGGCGATCGGGGCGGATGCCCCGCGGGACGGCGAGGCGGCCAGCGCCTGCTTGGCCTGCTGCTCGGAGGCGCCCAGGAACAGCATGAGCCGGCGCAGCATCTCGGACTCCTTTCCGCCGTCCGTCCCGCTCGGCTCCCAAACGGTGCGCTCGGTGCCCCCCAGGGTGCTGGAGACGAGCTTTTCCTCCATGCCCTTATGGGTCAGGCGTACCTCGGTGGTGCCCGCCTTGGCCCCCGGCTCCACCTGTACCCGGTACTGGTCCCGCGTCGAGGTCGCATAGAGTCCGTCAACGACTTTGCGAAGCTGCCGTGTGACGAAGTCCTGAGGGATCTCGGCCCGGTTCTCTACCCAGTCCGTCTTCATCACGCCCACCGCCGGGTCCTGCTCCGTCAGCAGGATCCCCTGCTGGCGCCAGAAGGCAACGACGCGCGGCCACACCTGCTGGGGTGCGGCCTGCACCTCCAGCCAGCGCTCGGAGCCGCTGCGACGCATCTCGACGTTCGCGACATCCGGGAGGACCTCGCCGCTCGTCGCCGTCTGCTGGCGTCTGGAGCGACCGCTGGCGAAGTCAGAGTAGGTGGCCCCGCCACCCTCCAAGGAGGGTACGTCCAGGGCGTCGTCGAAGGTGCCGCCGCGCAGATTCGGGGGCAGCTCCAGATTCTCGGAGGCCTCGCGGCTCTTCTTGTAGGCCAGGGTCTGATCCGGAATCATTTCCTGGACGGAGGCGGAGCCGCAGCCCGACAGGAGCGGGGCCACCGCGAGCGCGATGACGCCCGGCACGAGCCAGCGGCAGGTGGGGCGGAAAAGTCTTAGGATTTCAGACATGGTGTTGCAAGGTAAGAGCCGGGTGGGACCCTGTCACAGCAACCCTGCCTGCGCCATGGCGGCGCGCACCCGCTCGTGATACTGATCCGAGAGCCAGGTCAGGGGCAGCCTTATCCCTTTCTGGCATAGCCCTAGCTCAACCGCCCCCCATTTTACCGGGATGGGGTTCGACTGGACGAAAAGGTCTCGGTGCAGGGCGTCGAGCCGTCCGTTGAGGGCATGGGCCCGCTCCCGGTTACCGGCGAGGGCGGCATCGCACATCTCCCGCATCAGGCGGGGGACCAGGTTGGCGGTGACGGAGATCACCCCGTCGCCCCCGAGCAGCATGAAGTCGCAGGCAGTCGCATCGTCCCCGCTGTAGAGGGCAAAGTCAGGACCACAGTCCTCGCGGATCCGCCGCACACGCTCCAAGTCCCCGGTGGCCTCCTTGAGCCCCACGATGTTGTCCACCTCGCAGAGACGGATCACCGTCTCCGGCAGCATATCGCAGGCGGTGCGGCCCGGTACGTTGTACAGGATCTGGGGGATGTCGACGGCTTCCGCCACGGCCCTGTGGTGCAGATAGAGCCCCTCTTGGGTCGGCTTGTTGTAGTAGGGCGTTACCAGCAAGGCGGCGTCCGCCCCACCCTCCTTGGCGCAGCGGGTGAGGGCGATCGCCTCGCTGGTGGAATTGGCGCCGGTCCCACCGATCACCGGGATGCGACCGGCCGCCACCTCGACGACGCGCGTGATGACCGCGCAATGCTCCGCCTCGTCCAGGGTCGCAGACTCTCCCGTGGTGCCGACGGCGACGATGGCCGCGGTGCCTTCCGCCACATGGTGATCGACCAGCCGACGCAGGCTCGCGTCATCGATGGCGCCGCCCTCATCCATGGGCGTGATCAGGGCGACGATGCTGCCGCGAATCATGCTGATTGCTCCGAGTCCCGGCAAAAGTGCTGCATGTTAGCCCGTGGTCCCGGTAGGGACAACCCAAGGGGACGGCGGGGCCTCTGGCGGGGCCTCTGAAGTAGCACTCCAACCCGGAGGCGATCTCGAGGGGGCGCGTCGGTCGAACCGCCGGCCCCCAAGTGCTGTTTCCCACGCCCGCCGGGAAGCCCGGCGCGCCGACAGCGACCGATCGACCCGTGCCGGCGAGTGAGCGTCCTCCCTTGAGTGTCTGGCGCACGAGCACGCGTCTCCTCCGCGAGACCCTGGCCGTGCGCGACGACGGGGTCATGCAGGGCGGGAGCTCGACGTGCGCGGTTCGCCGTGGGATCCGGCGATAATCCAGCTTCCCGGCACAGCCGTTCGTCCACGGAAAAAAGGCGTCCATACCATGCGCGCACCGGACCTCGCCGCCTTCACGCTGACCGCCGTTCGCGCCCAGCGGGGGAGGAGCCTCCTGACCGTGACCGGGATCGCCATCGGCGTCGCGGCAGTGGTTCTGCTGACCGCCATCGGGGAGGGGATCCACCGCTTCGTGCTGGCGGAGTTTACCCAGTTCGGTACCAACCTGATCGCCATCAATCCGGGGAAGACCACCACCTTCGGCATGTCGGGGGCCATGATCTCCAATGTGCGCCCCCTGACCCTGGACGACGCCCGGTCCCTGGAGCAGGTCCAGGACGTGCTGGCGGTGGTCCCCGTCGTTCAGGGCAACGCGGAGGTGAAGTTCCGCGAGCTGACCCGCCGCACCATGGTCCTGGGCGCCGGTTCGCGCGTGCCCGAGATCTGGGGCATGCGCCCGGCCATCGGCCGTTTCCTGCCCGAGGATGCGGCCGCGGCACGCTCCTTCGCGGTCCTGGGGGCCAAGCTCCGCCGAGAGCTCTTTGGCACCGCGTCACCCCTCGGGGCCCGTATCCGCGTCGGCGGAGAGCCCTATCGGGTGATCGGGGTCATGGAGTCCCGCGGTCAGCTGCTGGGCTTCGATCTGGACGATACCGTCTTCATCCCCGTCGAGGGCGCGCTCGCCCTCTTCAACCGGGAGAGTCTGATGGAGATCGACCTGCTCTACGACCGGGCGGCGGACAGCGCCGCGGTGGCCGATCGGGTGCGGGAGCTGATGAAGCGCCGCCACGGCGGGGAGGACTTCACCGTCACCACCCAGGATCAGATGCTGGACGTGCTGGGGTCCGTGCTCGACGTGCTGACCGCCGTGGTGGGGGCCTTGGGCGCCATCTCGCTGGCGGTCGGGGGGATCGGTATCCTGACCATCATGACCATCGCGGTTCAGGAACGTCGCCGGGAGGTGGGCCTCCTGCGCGCGCTGGGGGCGGGCCGGGGTCAGATTCTCACCCTGTTCCTTCTCGAGGCGGTGCTGCTCGCGCTGCTCGGCGGTGCCCTGGGCTTCGCGGTGGGGGCGGGCGGGGCCTGGCTGATCGGCACCCTGGTCCCGGCGCTGCCGACCCACACGGCCTGGGAGTTCGTCCTCATCGCCGAGCTCACGGCGGGTGCCATCGGCCTGGTTGCCGGGGTCCTGCCCGCCCTGAAGGCCGCGGCCCTCGATCCGGTCGTGGCCCTCCACGACGAATAGTCACGCGCGGTTGAAGATCGGGCCGTTCGTCGGGCTTCGGTTGAGCCGCCATGCCTTCGGCAGATCCCCTGTCACGGTCGGGATCGCCGCGTGAGCCGGGGCGGGTGCAGCGGCTCGCGGACTCACCTCCTGAGCCACCGCCAGGCCCATCCTCGGGTCACCGTCCCGCATCTGCCCCGGAGTTCCCCATGGATGTGCCCCTCGACCTGCTCGCGATCCTGTCCGTCCTGTCCCTTGGCTACCTGACGCTGGGTCTCGTCTGTGCGCTGATCGAGCGGCTTGCCGCCCATCCGGTCGCCCGACCGCGGCGTGCC
>JBAPYD010000472.1:0-1634 GCA_049284555.1 Chromatiaceae bacterium
GGGCTGCTTGGCCACCACCCAGGGAGCCTTCTCGTCGATGTACTGGTTGGCCCGGTCGGCCCACGCCATGATCTCCCGCACCGCCCGGCTGTACTCGCGCCGCTCGTAGGCCCCCGCGATGGACTCACCGGCGGCGACGAGCTCGTCGAACAGGGCGGGCTCGGGCAGCTCGGCAGACAGACGCCCGTCGAAGCGCTTGGTGATAAAGCCCGCGCTGCGGCTCGCGATGTTCACCACCTTCCCCACCAGGTCCGCGTTCACCCGCAGCTGGAAGTCCTCCAGGCTGAGGTCGATGTCATCCACCCCGGGACCCAGCTTGGCGGCGAAGTAGTAGCGCAGGTATTCGGGATTCAGGTGATCGAGATAGGTCCGGGCCTTGATGAAGGTGCCCCGGGACTTGGACATCTTCTGCCCGTCCACCGTGAGGAAGCCGTGCGCGAAGACGGCGCTCGGGGTGCGGAAGCCCGCCCCGTGGAGCATGGCGGGCCAGAAGAGTGCATGGAAGTAGATGATGTCCTTGCCGATGAAGTGGTACAGCTCCGCCGGACTCCCCGGGGACCAGAAGTGGTCGAAGTCGAGCCCCGCCGCCCGCCCCCTCGGGCCGTCGCAGAGGTTCTGGAAGCTCGCCATATAGCCGATGGGCGCGTCCAGCCAGACATAGAAGAACTTGCCGGCGTGATCCGGGATCTCGAATCCGAAGTAGGGGGCGTCGCGCGAGATGTCCCACTCCTGGAGACCCGCCTCGAACCATTCCCCGAGCTTGTTGGCCACCTCCCGCTGGAGGCTGCCGCCCCGGGTCCAGTCCTTGAGCATCTCCTCGAAGTCCTGGAGGCGGAAGAAGTAATGGTCGGATTCGCGCTCCTCCGGCACCGCCCCCGAGATCGCCGAGCGCGGGTTCTTGAGCTCGCTCGGCGAGTAGCTGGCCCCGCACGCCTCGCAGTTGTCCCCGTACTGATCCGCCGCACCGCACTTGGGACACTCGCCCTTGATGAAGCGGTCCGGCAGGAAGATCCCCTCCACGGGGTCGAAGGCCTGGGTGATGGCGCGTCGGGCGATATGGCCCGCGTCGCGGTTGCGCTCGTAGATCAGGGTGGCGAAGTGCCGGTTCTCGGGGGAGTGGGTCGAGTGATAGTTGTCGAAGGCGATCCGGAAGGCGGCGAAGTCCGCCTGGTGCTCCCGGGCGACCCGGGCGATCAGGGCCTCCGGCGTGATCCCCTCCTGCCTGGCCTTGAGCATAATGGGGGTGCCGTGGGCGTCGTCCGCGCACACGTACCAGCAGTTGTGCCCCCGCATCCGCTGAAAGCGCGCCCAGATGTCGGTCTGGATGTATTCCACCAGGTGCCCGATGTGGATCGGCCCGTTGGCATAGGGCAAGGCACTGGTGATCAGGATGTCGCGGGGGTTGCTCATGGCTCGTCCAGGATCGGGGAATCGAAACGCGCGCAGTATCGCACGGGCCGAGCGGCGGGACCGCCCGCGCCTGACCCACGGACAGGGGGACCACCGGCCGGCGGGGACCGGAGGGCGTCCGCCCTCACCGGCGCTGGCGCGTCCCCGTGACGCCCGTCGCCGCCCCGAGCGATCAGCGAATCACCGCCTCGACGGCGGCGGCAACGGCGGGGCGAGCGTTGGAG
>JBAPYD010000473.1:0-15445 GCA_049284555.1 Chromatiaceae bacterium
CAGTTGGCATGCAGGCTGGCCAGGGCGTTGGGGTTGGACTCAGCGTTGGTGCCCGGCGCGACGCCGAAAAAGCCGTACTCGGGATTGATGGCGTAGAAGCGCCCGTCCTTCGGGTTCGGCTTGATCCAGGCGATGTCGTCGCCAACCGTCGTGACCTTCCAGCCCTCGAACGCAGGCGGCGGGATCAGCATCGCGAAATTGGTCTTGCCGCAGGCGCTCGGGAAGGCGCCGGCCACGTAGACCTTCTTGCCGTTCGGGGGCTCCACGCCGACGATCAGCATGTGCTCCGCCAGCCACTCCTCGTCCCGGGCCATCACCGAGGCGATGCGCAGGGCCAGGCATTTCTTGCCGAGCAGGGCATTGCCCCCATAGCCGCTGCCGTAGGACCAGATCTCCCGGGTCTCCGGGAAGTGGGCGATGTACTTGTCGGCGATGTTGGGGGCGCAGGGCCAGGGGACATCGGCCTCACCCGGCTGCAGCGGTGCCCCCACCGAATGCAGGCAGGGGATGAACTCCCCGTCGGCCCCGAGGGCATCGAGCACCGCCTGGCCCATGCGGGTCATGATCCGCTGGTTCACGACCACGTAGGGGGAGTCGGTGATCTCCACCCCGACATGGGCGATGGGTGAGCCGATGGGGCCCATGCTGAAGGGGATCACATAGAGGGTACGCCCGCGCATGCAGTCCTTGAACTGCCGCCTCAGGATCGCCTTCATCTCGACCGGGTGCATCCAGTTGTTCGTGGGGCCCGCGTCTTCCTTTCGCTGGGAGCAGATAAAGGTGCGCTCTTCCACCCGTGCCACATCGCTGGGATGTGAGCGGGCCAGGTAGCTGTTGGGCCGCTTCTCCGGATTGAGCCGGATGAAGGAACCGGCGGCGACCATCTCGTCACACAGGCGGTCGTACTCCTCCTGGGAGCCGTCACACCAATAGATGCGGTCTGGGTTGCACAGCTCGGCGACCTCGTCCACCCAGGCCAACAGCCTGCGATGGGTCGTGCGCGCGGCGCCATCATGGGTTTTGGTCATGGCGGGGATCTCCCAGGTCATGCGTAAAATAGCCATCGGCCGGGTCCAAAAGGGACCCGCCGGGGTCAAATCGCCCGGAATGGGCATTGGTCACGATACAGAGCAGCAAGGTCCAGGCCAAGGGCAGATGCCTTAGCCGTGGCCAGAGGCGAGGGGACCCACTGCGTACGGCGCCCGGTCTCGGGCGCCACAGGCGGGGGTATGTGACCCGCGGCACAGTCTAGGCTATCAGGGTCGGCCATTCCCTGAGGCCGATCAACGGCGTGCGATTCAGACGCCGGGGGGGATCCATGGGGCAAGACGCAGACGAGCTGACCCTGATTCGACCGGACGACTGGCATCTGCACCTCAGGGACGGCCCTGCCATGGCCAGCGTGGTCGGCCATACCGCGCGCCAGTTCGCCCGCGCCATCGTCATGCCGAACCTGCGGCCCCCCGTGGTCACCACGGCCCAGGCCCTGGCCTACCGAGACCGGATCCTGGCGGCCTTACCCCCCGGGAGCCCGTTCGAGCCGCTGATGACCCTCTATCTCACGGACAACACCAGGCCGGAGGAGATGGCCGTGGCCAGGGCGAGCGGGGCGGTGGCGGCCTGCAAGCTCTACCCGGCGGGTGCCACCACCAATTCGGAGAGCGGGGTGACCGACCTGGAGCGGATCTATCCCGTGCTCGCCGCCATGGCAGAGCAGGGGCTGCCGCTCCTCGTGCATGGGGAGGTGACGGACGCGGCCGTGGACATCTTCGATCGCGAGGCCCGCTTCATCGATGAGCGCCTGGGCCCGATCGTCGCGGCCTTCCCCCGGCTCCGGGTGGTCTTCGAGCACGTCACCACGGAGGAGGCCGTCGCCTTCGTGCGCCGGGGCCCGGACAACCTGGGCGCCACCATCACCCCCCATCACCTTCTCTACAACCGCAATGCCCTGCTCGCCGGCGGGATACGGCCGCATTACTACTGCCTGCCGGTCCTGAAGCGGGAGCGCCATCGGCTGGCCCTGGTGGAGGCCGCGACGAGCGGGCACCCGCGCTTCTTCCTCGGCACCGACAGCGCCCCTCACCCCCAGCGCGAGAAGGAGAGTGCCTGTGGCTGCGCCGGGGCCTACAGCGCCCACGCGGCACTGGAGCTCTACGCCGAGATCTTCGAGGAGGCGGGCGCCCTGGAGCGACTGGAGGGCTTCGCCAGTCATCATGGGGCGGACTTCTACGGGCTGCCCCGGAACACCGGCATCCTCACCCTGAGACGGGAGCCGTGGGGGGTGCCCGATAGCTATCCCCTGGGTGAGGAGCGCGTCGTCCCCCTGAGGGCAGGCGAGTCCCTCGCCTGGCGGCTCGTCGGCGACCCGAATGACCCCTAGGTCCGAGGCCGCGCGGCCGGCGGTCTTCGGCGCTTATCGAGGGAATTCGTGCTCCGACTGATCGGACGCGGGAGGCGCCGGGGTTGATGCCTTTGGGGTGGGCGGGCTGTCGAAGTCCACGTCCTCCCACAGATCCTCCTCACCCTCGGCCTGCGGTGGGTTCCCGTCGTAGACAAGATTGCGGCGTCGCTGCATGTACGCGTCCCGAAGGAAGACGTAGGGATCGAGCGCCGCCTCCTCCATGATCTCACCGGCCGCGAGCCGGTCTGCCCGGTAGTCCACCAATCGGATACCGACCAGGCCCCAGTACACGTCTCCGGTGTCAATGCTGAACAAGGGGTCGGTCACGATGTCGCCGGCCCAGCCCAAGGTCCCCCGGATGCTGCTGGGCCCCAGGATGGGCAGCATCAGGAAGGCGCCGGGCTCCAGTCCCCAGTAGCCGAGGGTCTGGTCAAAGTCCTCCTTGTAGCTCTGCAGCCCCACGTTGGTGGCCACGTCGACGAAGCCCAGGACGCCCACCGTGGTGTTGATGAAGATGCGCCCCAGATCGCTGCCGGCGCGCGACAGCTTGAACTGCAGGACATTGTTCGCCAGGGAGGTGACGTCATCGAGATTGGCGAAGAAGTTGGTGATGCCCCGATCCACGACGTCGGGGGTCACGGCACGGTAGGCCTTGGCCGCCGGCTTCATGAAGGCGTTGTCGAAGTCGGTGTTGAAGCGGAAGACGGCCCGATTGAATGGCTCCAGCGGATCCCGTGGATCCTTCACCCGGTCGGGGCTTGAGGCGCACCCCGTCCCCAGGAGCGCCGCCAGGAGGGCGAGGGGCAGCGCCAACCAAGTGACGAACCGGTATGGCGAACTACAGCGATACATCGAACTGGGATCCCCTCCGGCTCCACTCGAAGTGTCCGATGCTACCACAGGGCGAGGGCGCCGGAGCCACCTCGCTCCGGCGCCCCAAGTCCCGTGCGCGCTCGATCAGCGGTGGGGAGTCACCTCGAAACCTTGCTCCTTGAGCAGGTGCAGCACGCCCTTCTCCCCGGGGAGGTGAAGGGCGCCGATGGCCACGAACCAGCCCCCCTGCTCGAGCAGGGGCCCCAGGCGCTCGGCCATACGCCGGTTGCGGGAGTCCACGGCGGTCTCCCGGAACAGGGCCGCGAGCCTCGGGTCCCCGCCCTGGAGGTAGCGCTCACTGAGATCCATCAGGGTCTCGAGATCCTGGGCGAGATAGGCCTGAATCAGCTCCTCGAACAAGGCCGGCATCTCGGCTCTCGAGTCCAGGGCCTCCTCCAGGAGAGCGATCTGGTCCGACTCACTCAGCCCGTCGAAGACGCCGAGCTGCTCCTCCATGGTCTCCAGTCCCTTGATCTCCTTACCGGCATCGACGGCGGTCCGGTACAGGGCCAGGTCCATGAACTCCCCCTTCTCGGCCGGCGGCAGGCTGAGCAGGGTCACCACGGCCCAGGGCTTGAAGTCTTTGAAGGCCTCCGGCGTCATGCCCAGTTCCTGGAGGGCCTCCGCGGTGCGCCGATAGAGGTCGGTGGGGAGCACCTCCTTGAGGGTCCGGCCGTCCGTGTAGTTCATGGTGATCATGGACTTGATGATCGCCTGGGCATCGGGCACCACCTCCAGGACGAAGCCCGGGCTGAGCTCGAAGGCGGATCGCACCGGTGCCGGGAGGTCCAGGACCCTCGGGTCCTCGCTGTGGATCGTGCCGAGGATGAAGCTCGGTGTCGGGGCGGTGGGTGCTTGGATCTTGTAGATCATCCCCCGTGGGGTCGATGCGTCCCGGCCCCATGCCAGGATCGCGGTCCCCAGGAGGGTGAGCGCGATCCCCAGGAGCCACCAGGTCCGATTGCACCGGTTGTCCTGTCCCACCATATGTCTGCCGCCTCTCGCAGATGCCCAACAGCGAGTTTGCACTATAGCAGTGCCGACGCGGCATCCAATGCCATTTCTGGGGGCAGTCGTCGAGCCCCGGGGCCGCCGAGGCGGCTCGTCAAGGGGACCGGGAGGGCCGCGGGAGACCGCCGGGTTTGGCAACGGGCACGCGGACCCCTATCCTGTCTCGATGAACAACGACGAGCCACTGCGTCACGGGATCGCCCAGCGATTTCGGGGGTTTCTGCCCGTGGTGGTGGACGTGGAGACCGGCGGATTCGATCCGCAGCGCCACGCCCTGCTGGAGGTCGCGGCGGTCATCATCCGCATGCGACCGGACGGAGACCTGGAGCCTTCGGCCCCCCTGGCGTGTCACGTCCTGCCGTTCCTGGGCGCCGAGATCGACCCCCGGGCCCTGGCCTTCAACGGGATCGATCCCCACCACCCCTTTCGGGACGCCGTGGCCGAGCACGAGGCCCTGAGCCGCATCCTGGTCCCCATTCGGAAGGCGGTGAAGTCAACCGGCTGCAACCGGGCCGTGCTGGTCGGGCACAACGCCCATTTCGACCTGGGTTTCCTCAAGGCGGCGGTGGAGCGCACCGGGTTCAAGCGCAACCCCTTCCATTCCTTCAGCGTCTTCGACACCGTGACCCTGGGCGGACTCATGTTCGGGCAGACCGTCCTCGCCCGGGCGGCCCGGGCGGCGGGCCTCGGCTGGAAGAACAGCGAGGCCCATTCGGCCATCTACGACGCCGAGCAGACCGCGCGGCTCTTCTGCGCCGTGGTCAATCGCTGGCGGGAGCTGGACCCCGACCACTATTGGGAGATGACGGGCGCGACAGGCCGGGAGGAAGACGGCCTGCAGGAGGTTGGCTGAGCGGCGGGGCCGACAAGACCCGGGCAGTCCGGGTCTGCGGCACCGATTCAGGCCTTGGTCTCGCCCTTCGCGACCGCCGTCTCCATCATCCCCTTGAGCTCGCCCTTGGCGTGGAGCTCCAGGGTGATGTCGCAGCCCCCCACCAGCTCCCCGTCGATATAGATCTGGGGAAAGGTCGGCCAGTCGGCGTAGCGCGGCAGGTTCTCGAAGATCTCCGGGTCCTGCAGGACATTCACATACGCGAAGGGAAGGCCGCACTCCTGCAGTGCCGCCGCGGCGCGCATGGAGAAGCCGCACTGGGGAAACTGGGGGGTCCCCTTCATGTAGATGACCACGGGGTTGTTCTTCACCTGATCGTCGATCCGTTGCATGACGTCCATTGGGTGCCTCGTTGGGGGTTGGTTTGATCGATGCCGGAAAATGGTCGGGACGGCAGCCCTGATTTCAACGCCCTCCGCTTCAGCCCCTCACACGTGAGCCCCGCGGAGGGCCCCGTGACACCTCACAGGCTCGCGTCCACGTTGCGCTGAAGCCACAGCTCCAGCAGGGCCAGGTGCCATAGCTTGTTGCCCTGGATGCGGGTGTGGTGCATGTCCGGGGCGGCCAGCAGCATCTCCACGTAGTCGCGCCGGTACAGGCCGCGCTCCCGGCACGCGCGCGAGTCGAGCAGGTCCCGCATCAGCTCGAGGAAGGCGCCGCGGACATACTTCAGGGCCGGCATGGGGAAGTAGCCCTTGGGCCTGTCGATGACGGCATCCGGCAAGAGGCCCCGCGCCAGGGCCTTCAGGGGATATTTGCCGCTGTCGCGCAGCTTCAGGGCCGGCGGGCAGCGGGCCGCCAACTCCACCAGGGCGTGGTCGAGGAACGGCACCCGTGCCTCCAGCCCCCAGGCCATGGTCATGTTGTCCACCCGCTTGACCGGGTCGTCCACGATCAGGGTGGTGACGTCCAGCCGCAGGATCGCATCCATCAGCTCGTCCGCCCCCGGCTCCCCGAGGCGCCCCTCGATCAGGGCGCCGGTGTGGTCCGCTCCTCCGTAGGCCGGGGCGACGAGGCGCAGGTACTCGGCGTGATCCCGGTCGAAGTAGTGCTTGGCGAGACGCTCCATGGGGGTGCCGCGCTGTTCCGCCTGGATGCGCGGATACCAGAAGTAGCCTCCGAAGACCTCGTCCGCCCCCTGGCCGGACTGGACCACCTTGACCTCCCGCGAAACCTGCTCGGAGAGCAGATAGAAGGCCACCGCGTCCTGGCCGAACATGGGCTCGGTCATCGCGTCGACGGCCTCGGGGAGGCGCCACAGGACCTGGTCGTTGGGTACCCGAAACTTCCGGTGGGCGGTCCCGTAGCGCGCCACCACCTGGTCCGAGTACTCGAACTCGCTGCCCGACTCCTCCGGGGTGTCCTCGAAGCCCACCGAGAAGGTGCGCAGGTCCCTAACCCCCGCCTCCGCGAGCAGGGCCACCAGCAGGCTCGAATCCAACCCGCCGGAGAGCAGCACGCCCACGGGCACGTCCGCCACCTCGCTGCGCTTCTTCACCGCCTGGCGCAGACTGTCGTGGATGGCCTCCAGCCAGTCGGGCTCGGACCAGGGCTCGGCGGGGCGGGTGGCCTCCAGGTGCCAGTACGCCCCCTCGGTGCGCCGCCCGTCGGCCTCCACGCGCATCCAATGGGCGGGCGGGACCTTGCGGATGCCGCTCAGGACGGTGCGTGGGGCCGGGACCACCGCGTGCAGGGTGAAGAGGTGATGCAGCGCGACCGGGTCGATACGGGTATCCACCTCCCCGGCCGCCAGCAGGGCCTGGGTGCTGGAGGCGAAGCGCAGGCGCCCCCCGCCCTCGCTCCAGTAGAGCGGCTTGATGCCGAACCGGTCCCGGGCCAGGAACAGGACCCGTTGATTGGCGTCCCAGATGGCGAAGGCGAACATGCCGTGGAGGCGCTCCGGGCAGCGGGTGCCCCAGGCATGCCAGGCCTTGAGGATCACCTCGCTGTCGCCCTCGGAGAAGAAGCGGTACCCCAGCCCGCGGAGCTCCTGGCGCAGGGCCTTGTAGTTGTAGATGGTGCCGTTGAAGACCAGGGCGAGCCCCAGCTCCGCGTCCACCATCGGCTGGTTGGAGCGCACCGAGAGGTCGATGATCGACAGCCGCCGGTGTCCGAAGCCCAGGGCACCGTCGCTGTAGCTGCCGCCGTGGTCGGGACCGCGACGGGTCAGCTCACTCATCATGCGCTGGATGGCGTCCAGGTCCGCCGGGGCGCCATCGAGGCGCAGCTCACCGCAGATTCCGCACATTCAGGACTGCTCCTCTCGATTGGGATCCCGGACCCCTTCTGTCGGTGGGCCCCAGCCCCCGCCACCCGGGGTCTCGACGGTCAACCGGTCGCCGGTCTGAACGGGGAGCGAGACCTTGCCCGGAAGAGCGACCCCGTTCAACCGATTCGACCCCGGTGCACCTGCCTTGCCGCCCGCGAGTCCCCAGGGGGCGAGCCGGCGCCGCTCGGTCAGCAGGGTCACCTGGGCGGGGCCGAGAAGCTCGATCTCCCGCACCAGGCCGTCCCCGCCAGGGCGCGCGCCCCGACCGCCGGAGCCGTACCGCAGCGCATAGCGCCTGACCCGCACGGGGTAGCGCGACTCCAGCACCTCGATGGGGGTGTTGAGGGTGTTGGTCATGTGGGTCTGCACCCCGGACCAGCCGCCCCCCGAGGGCCCGGCCCCCATGCCGCCGCCGATGGTCTCGTAGTAGTCCCAGGGCCTGGCCGGGTCGCTGCTGCCCATGGCGAGGTTGTTCATGCTCCCGTGGCTGGCCGCCGGAATCCGGTCGGGGAGGGCCTGGGCCAGGGCGCCGAGCACCACGTCCACCACCCGGGTGCTGGTCTCCACGTTTCCGGCCGCCACCGCCGCGGGGCGTCGGGCATTGAGCAGGGAGCCGAGGGGGGCCTCCAGGGTGATGGGTCTGAAGGTCCCGGCGCAGGCCGGTGTCTGGGGCGGCATCAGGCAGCGGAAGCAGTAGAGCGCCGCGGCCGCGGCCACCGAGAGGGGGCAGTTGATGTTGCCGGGGACCTGGGTCGCCGTGCCCGAGAAGTCGAGGTGCACCCCGGATCCCGAGACCTCCATTCGCAGCCGGATCGGGATGTCCAGGGTGCCCTGGCCGTCGTCGTCCAGCCAGTCCTCGAAGTCGTAGACCCCATCCGGGATCGACGTCACACTGGCCCGCGCGAGGCGTTCCCCGTAGGCGTTCAGGTCTGCGAGGGCGGACGCGTAGCTCCCCGGGCCCAGGGTCTCCACCAGACGCCCGAGGCGCTCGAGCCCCGCCCGATTGGCACCCGCCTGGGCCAGGAAATCCCCCCGGGCCTGATCCGGGTCACGGGTCGCGCGGACGATGGCATCCAGCAACTCCGGCACCGGCGCCCCGCCGCGGATCAGATGGGTCGGCGCGATCACCAGACCCTCCTCATCGAGGCAACGGGAGACCGGCATGGACCCCGGGGTGGCGGCCCCGATGTCCGCGTGGTGGGCGCGGTTGGCGACGAATGCGATGGGTGCGCCGCGGTTGCCGGGGTCGGCGTCTCCCGACGCGAACAGGGGGGCGATCAGGGTCACGTCCGGCAGGTGGGTGCCGCCAAGGTAGGGGTCGTTCAGCACCACCATATCGCCGGGGGCCCAGTCCACGGAGGCGACGATGGATGACATCGCGTGGGCCATGCTCCCCAGATGCACCGGGATATGGGCGGCCTGGGCGCACAGCCCCCCCTGGCCGTCGAAGACGGCGCAGGAGAAGTCCAGCCGGTCCCGGATATTGGTGGAGAAGGCCGCGTTGCGCAGGCGCACCCCCATCTCCTCACAGACGGCGGCAAGCCGGCTCGCGAACAGGCCGAGCTCGATGGGGTCGAGGGCCATGGGACGACTGGTGCTCCGAGGTCTCTGTGGGGCGCCTCAGCGCCGCCCCGGCGGGCGACGGTTGCAAAGGCGGGGCACCGGCCATAGCTCCGCGGGCACGGGGATCCCCGTGCCGCCCTGGCCGACCATCCAGCCGAGTCCTCCGGCCGTGGGCCGACGCGCCCGCTTCAGGATCCGATCCAGTTCGATTCGAGGCCTCAACCTCAAAACCAAGGAGACGTTGACATGACCCACACGCTGCCCCCCCTGCCCTACGAGAAGAATGCCCTGGAGCCGGTGATCTCCGCAGAGACCATCGACTTCCACTACGGCAAGCACCATCAGGCCTACGTCACCAACCTGAACAACCTGATCCCCGGGACCGAGTTCGAGACCATGTCCCTGGAGGACATCATCATGAAGTCCTCGGGCGGGGTCTTCAACAACGCCGCCCAGGTGTGGAACCACACCTTCTACTGGAACTGCCTGAGCCCCAACGGGGGCGGCGCCCCAACCGGCGCCCTGGCGGATGCCATCAACGCCCAGTTCGGCTCCTTCGACGCCTTCAAGGAGGCCTTCAACAAGTCCGGCGCCACCAACTTCGGCTCCGGATGGACCTGGCTGGTCAAGAACGCCGACGGCTCCCTGGAGATCTTCAACACCTCCAACGCCGGCACCCCCATGACCTCGGGCAAGAAGGCACTGCTCACCATCGACGTCTGGGAGCACGCCTACTACATCGATTACCGCAACGCGCGACCGAAGTACCTCGAGACCATCTGGGACAAGGTCAACTGGGAGTTCGTCGCGGCCAACTACGCGTCCTGATCGGCGAGGATCCCTTGAAAAGGTAGTCCCGCCACGTCCGGGGGGAATCCGAAGGGATCCCCTCCGGAGGTGCTGAAAACGGCCTGGCGCAACCAGGCCGTTTTCTTTTTGCGGGTACTGGCCAACCGGGTCGAAACGCCACCGGCGGACCGCTCCGGGGCGCCCTCGTATCGGCGGGTGCGCCCAAAGTGCTTCGGCGACCAGCATTTCAAACCGCTATGATCTGCGGTTTTACCGGAGGTCAAGCATGAACCCAACGGCGCTCGACGAGGATCTCAAGGCCGCGGCCCTCGACTATCACCGCCGCCCGCCCCACGGAAAGATTGCGGTCACGCCCACCAAGGGTCTGACCAACCAGCGCGACCTGGCCCTGGCCTATTCCCCCGGCGTCGCCGCGGCCTGCGAGGCGATCGCGGCCGACCCGGCCGAGGCGGCGGAGCTCACCTCCCGCGGCAATCTGGTGGGGGTGGTCACCAACGGGACCGCGGTGCTCGGTCTGGGCGACATCGGACCCCTCGCGGGCAAGCCGGTGATGGAGGGCAAGGGCTGCCTGTTCAAGAAGTTCGCCGGGATCGACGTCTTCGACATCGAGCTTGCGGAGCACGATCCGGACAAGCTGGTGGACATCATCGCCGCCCTGGAGCCCACCCTGGGCGGGATCAACCTGGAGGACATCAAGGCCCCCGAGTGCTTCCACATCGAGAAGAAGCTGCGCGAGCGCATGCACATCCCGGTGTTCCACGACGACCAGCACGGGACCGCCATCATCTCCACGGCGGCCCTGATCAATGGGCTGGAGGTGGTGGGCAAGCGCATCGAGGAGATCCGGCTGGTGTACTCCGGCGCCGGGGCCGCCGCCATCGCCTGCCTGGACCTGATGGTGCGCATGGGGGTGCGGCAGGAGCGCATCCATGTGGTGGACAGCCGAGGGGTCATCTGGAAGGCTCGCGAGGCCAACATGGAGCCGAACAAGGCGCGCTACGCCCAGGACACCCCCATGCGCACCCTCGCCGAGGTCGTCGACGGGGCCGACGTCTTCCTCGGCTGCTCCACCGGGGGCGTGCTCAAGCCGGAGATGGTGCAGACCATGGCCGACAAGCCCCTGATCCTGGCGCTGGCCAATCCGGTGCCCGAGATCCTGCCCTCGGTCGCCAAGCAGGCCCGCCCCGACTGCGTGATCGCCACCGGTCGCTCGGATTTTCCCAACCAGGTGAACAACGTCCTGTGCTTCCCCTTCATCTTCCGGGGCGCCCTGGACGTGGGCGCCACCAGCATCACCGACGAGATGAAGCTCGCCTGCGTGAAGGCGATCGCGGATCTGGCGCGGGAGGAGCAGTCCGACAGGGTCGCCCTGGCCTATGCCGGTGAGGAGCTGCACTTCGGGCCGGACTACATCATCCCCAAGCCCTTCGACCCGCGCCTGATCGTCCGGATCGCGCCAGCGGTGGCCCAGGCGGCGATGGATTCGGGCGTGGCCACGCGGCCGCTCGCCGACATGGCGGCCTACCAGGAGCGGCTCTCCACCTTCGTGTACCACTCCAGCTCGATCATGCGGCCCGTCTTCGACCTGGCGCGGGGTGCGGGCAAGCGGGTGATCTATGCGGAGGGCGAGGACGAGCGGGTGCTGCGTGCCCTGCGCGCGATCCTCGACGAGCGCCTCGCGCGGCCGATCCTCATCGGCCGGCCCGCGGTGATCGAGATGCGGATCAAGCGCTACGGGCTGAATCTGGTTCCGGGACGGGACTTCGAGCTGGTCAACCTGGACTCGGATCCGCGCTACCGGGAGCTCTGCGGCGCCTACTACGACCTGATGTCCCGGCGCGGGGTCACCCCGGAGATCGCCAAGGTGGCCATGCGCAGCAACCTGTCGCTGATCGGCGCCATGCTGCTGCGCCGGGGCGACGCCGACGCCCTGGTAGCCGGACCCTCCGGCCTCTACGAGGAGCAGCTCGCGCCGATCGCGGACGTCATCGGCCTGCGCCCCGGGGCGAGGCTGTTTGCCGCCCTCTCCGTCGCGCTGCTGCCCGAGCGCACCTTGTTCATCACCGACACCTACGTCAACGAGAATCCCAGCGCCGAGGACATCGCCGCCATCACCCTGATGGCCGCCGAGGAGGTGCGGCGTTTCGGACTCGTGCCGCGGATCGCGCTCCTGTCCCATTCGAGCTTCGGCAGCGCCCGTGGGGAGTCGGCGCGCAAGATGAGCCGGGCCTGCGAGATCCTGGTCGAGACCGCGCCGGGGCTCGAGGTCGACGGCGAGATGAAGGCGGACCAGGCCCTGCTCGATGATATCCGCGAGCGCGTGCATCCGGGATCGCGTCTCACCGGCCCCGCGAACCTGCTGGTGATGCCCAACCAGGACGCGGCCAATATCGCCCTCAACCTGCTCAAGGCGGCCACCGGCGAGGGGGTGACCATCGGCCCCTTCCTGCTCGGCGCCGCGGCCCCCGTGCACATCCTCACCCCCAGTGCCACGGTCCGGCGGTTCGTCAATATCACGGCCCTCGCGGCGGCGCAGGCCGCGGAACGAGCCATGGCACGCCAAGCATGACCGGGCGCGGTCTCTGCCGATCGGGTGGTCTCGGCGAGGCCGCCCGTCGATTCAAATCCTGAGGGTGCGCTCCCGTCCCGGGGGCGGGGGGATCGGCGCCGTCGGCCTCGCGGGGCGGGGACTGATTCCGTTGCCTCCCGCGATGGGATGGCGGGTCCCGCGGGGGCGAGGGGTGGCCTCAGCCGGCTAACCGTCCGAAATGACCGTGACGACGACCTGCCTGTCCCGCCGGGGTCCGTCGAACTCGCAGAAGAAGATATTCTGCCAGCGCGACAACCCGAGCCCACCCTCGATCAGCGGGATGGTCTCCGAGGGACCCACCAGGCCCGACTTCAGATGGGCATCGCCGTTTCCGTCCTGGGCATCGTGCAGCCACACGCCGCTCGGAATCAGCTTGCGCAGGAAGCTCACCACGTCGGTCTGGACACTGTCGTCCCAGTTTTCCTGGATCATGACCGCCGCGGTCGCGCCCTGGGCGTAGACGGATACCAGTCCATTGCGCACGCCGGATGCCCTCACCACCGTCCGCACCTGCCCGGTGATGTCAACGAGCGTCTCGCGTGCATGGGTGGCGAGATGGATGATGTCGCGCATGATGACTTTCCCCCTGGTAGACGCCGATCAAAGCCTGCCTGGCATCGGCTCGGCTCGCGTCCCGAGACGCGCGAGTCTCGCATCGGGGCTCGCTCCGGGCCGGCCTCCAAACGAAGGCATAGACGCAGTAGGGCCTTTTCGGACCGATATATCTATTTTTCACGAAGCTTTAGTGCGAAGAAACTTTCAAAAGACGACCTGAAAGGGTCTGGAAACGGTTGGGGTGAGGCGCGGGCCGAGCCCAGGGGGGAAGCGCGCTAAATGGATCGCTGGGCACTCTTGATGGTGGCGCTGCCGCTGACGGCCGCACTGCTCGGGCACCTGCTCGCCGATATCCTCGGCCGGCGGGTGGCTCGGCTGAGCATCGGGCTGTCCCTGGGCACCTTCGTCGCCTCCGTGGCGCTGCTGTCACGGATGTTGGGGGGCGTGCCCGCCGCCACCCTTGCCCTGGCGGATGATTGGGGCCTGCTGCTGGACCCCCTGAGCAGCCTCATGGCGGTGGTGGTGTCCGGCATCAGCCTCATCGTGCACCTGTTCGCCCGGCGCTACATGGCGGAGGAGGCGGGGTACGCGCGCTTCTTCGTCCTGCTGGACCTGATGACGGCGGCGCTGCTGGTGATGGTCTCGGCGGGGGACCTGATCACCCTGCTCGTCGCCTGGCACCTGGTCGGCGTTCTCCTGTACTTCCTGCTCGGCCAGGATGTGCGCAGCCCCACCGCCTACCGCTATGCCTTCTGGACCCTCCTGACCTACCGCATCGGGGATTTGCCCCTGGTCCTGGCCGCGGGCCTGCTGTTCCACGCCTACGGCACCTGGTCCCTGCCCGAGATCTTCGCGGCCATGGCCGCGGGTCCCCAGGCGCAGGTGCTGGGCATGCCCCTGCCCGAGGTCGTCGGGGGGCTGATCGCGCTGTCCGCCTTCGCCCGCTCGGCGCAGTTCCTGCTGCACACCTGGCTGCCCTATACCATGGGGGGGCCGACCCCGGTGTCGGCGCTCATGCACGCGGGAATCGTCAACGCGGGCGGTTTCCTGATCAATCGGTTCGCGCCGGTTTTCGTGCACACGGCAGACGTGCTGCACTGGGTGTTCCTGATGGGCCTGGTCACGGCGGTGATCGGCTCCGTGCTCATGCTCGCCCAGCATGACGTCAAGAAGGCCCTGGGCTATTCGACCATGGGTCAGATGGGCTTCATGATCATGGAGTGCGGGGTGGGGACCTTCTCGCTGGCGATCTATCACCTGATCGCCCACGGGGTCTTCAAGGGCACCCTGTTCCTGGGGGCGGGCGGCGTGATCGGGCAGGCGCGCCGGGACGACGGGGTCCCCAAGGACGAGCTCTACACCTTCGTGGTGGAGCGCCGGCCGGCGCGGCAGCGCCGACCCTGGCTGTTGATGGCGGTCATCACCCTGGCGGTTCCCGGGGTGATCCTGTTCATGACCCACTATCTGGTGGAGCAGGGCTTCTTCCACCGTCAGGGGGCGGTGGTGCTGCTGTTCTTCGGCTGGATCACCGGCGCCCAGCTGATCTTCACCACCTACCGGATGCGCACCGAGAACCTGGCGCGGCTGTTCACCCTGATGCTGGTGTCCTTCACGGTGGTCGTGGTGGGCTATACCCTGATCAGCCACGCCTTCGACCTGTTCCTGTATCCGGATCCCGCGCTGCGCGAGGGTATCCATGCCGCCGCCGGCATCGACCCGGTGTGGTTCGACGCCCTGGTGGGGCTGGTGACCGCGGTGATCGTCCTGGGCTGGCTGTTCACCTACTACGCGGAGCAGCAGGGCAGGCGTGGCCGGGACTCGCTGGCCGGGCTGCGGCGACGCTTCTACGGGGCGATCTCCCAGGAGCTGCTCGTGAACGATCTCTACGGGTGGGTGTCGCGACGGATGCAGGCGGGCGCGGAGCGGCTCAACCTCTGGCTGAGGTGGAGCTGACGTGTCGCTTGGCATGCAGATGCTGGGCGGGCTGTTTCTGCCCCTCTTCCCCCTGAGCCTGGTCCTCAACCGTGGCCTGGCACGGTTGAGGCACCCGTACCAGCGCGCCTTGCTGATCATCCTGTGGCCCCAGCTCGGGGTGCTCCTGGTCACCCGGGCCGATGCGCCGGTCCCGGCCTGGCTGGCCGCTTGGGCCCTGGGCACGGCCCTGCTCTATGCCTATCGCGCCATCGCCCTGCGGGACCTGGGGCTGTGGATCGCTTTCCTGGCGACCTCCGCCTGGGCCCTGCTCTGGCTGAGCGATTCGAGCCCGGGCCTGCGGCACCTGGAGGCCCTGGGCCTCAGCGCGCCCCTGGTGTTGCTGACCCTGCTGGGTGGCGGACTCGAGGCCCTCGTCGGGGCGGTCAGCACCTGGACGGGCCTGGGCCTCGCCTCGACGGCACCGCGCTACGCCGCCGTCCTGGTGCTGGGCGTGCTGGCCAGCATCGCGACCCCCCTCTCCCCGGGCTTCTTCACCCTGGTGGCGAC
>JBAPYD010000474.1:0-4491 GCA_049284555.1 Chromatiaceae bacterium
GACCAGGCTTGGACGCTTGCGAAAATCGTCGACATCCTTGCCCGCGATGAAGTCCATCACCGCTTTCGCCGCCTGCACCTCGGGCGAATCATCGTCCGGAAGGTCGCTGGAGGCGTCAGTCAGACCCAGGAGCGCGCGCTGGTCCTCCTCCGAGAGGCCGTTCCACGAGTCGGAGCCGAAGGCGATGGCGGTCTCGGTCTTGGTGCCGTCGTTGGCATAGGAGGCGGTCGCCGAGAACAGGCGTCGCGTGGTCCAGAGACGCGGCGAGACATCCTTCTCGGGGTTGCCGTCGAGCTGGTCCGCGAGGGACCAATGGTAGTCGACGGCCGGGTCCTCGCAGAGCTCGCCGCGCGGCTTGTTCGCCTCGGGACAGGGCTCGGCGTCCAGTCCCCCCGAGACGCGGTAGGCCCGCAGATCCCCCGTCCAATCCGAGGTATCGAGGGTGGCCTGGAGCAGGAGGCTCGAGGCCGCGGCACCGCCCGTGCTGAAGGCCGGGGAGGCCGCGGCGGCATCGCCCTGCACCGCCTCGGAGACAGTAGCAAGGATTCGCCGAAAATCCTCCAGCAGGGCATCCGGGTCCTGGGCCGTGCTATGCCCACCCCGCCCGTTGATCCCCGCATGCCAGAGGTCATCGACCATCTCGGCGCTCGTGGGTCCACTCCCAGGGGACGTCAGGGCGGTCCAGGCGCCGGGGAAGCCGTCGGTGCGAATGTTAAGCCCCGGGGTGTAGTCGCCGCTCGGGTAGGACACGTCGCCCTGGAGTCCGAGGCCCACTGTGAAGGTGGTGATGTGCTGCCAGTCCGCCGGATCGTTGGCGGGGTTCCAGAAGACATAGGACTGCTCCTCACCGCTCGGCACCACGGGGTCCCGAATGACGGTCTGAACCAGATCGTCCTCCGGCCTCAGGTCCGTGACCCACGCGTGGAAGACGATGTCCGCCAGCCCTTCGGCGTTTCTGTCCCAGTAGATCCGGGTGGAGTCGTCCGTGGGGTAGCTGGTCAGGCCGAGACGCTCGGCGTACGAGCCCTCGCCGGCGGGCAGCGATTGCGAGGTTCCGTCGTTGTTGGTCAGCCAGGTCGCCGGTTTGGACCCGTCGCTCCAGCCGCCGTCGGAGAAGGTCAGATGGAATTGATTGCGGCAGGCGCGGATCGGATTATCGGCACCGCCGACCGACTGGGGATCCTCGTAATAGGCCCGGTCCTGGCGGCAGAACTCGAATACCCGCACCGCCGAGGTGAGGACTCGCTTTTCCGCGTCCGCGCTCTCGGAAATGAGCCAGTCATGGAACCACCCCCG
This sequence comes from Chromatiaceae bacterium, assembly GCA_049284555.1. Classification (GTDB taxonomy): domain Bacteria; phylum Pseudomonadota; class Gammaproteobacteria; order Chromatiales; family Chromatiaceae; genus Thiodictyon. The sequence continues at coordinate 1,297 of JBAPYD010000474.1, forward strand.
ACGGGTGTCATCGAAGGGGCCGAAGGGACCAAAGAGACCAGTGGGATCGACGGATGTCTGATCGAGCGACTGGTAGGTCAAGCGCACGGCGGGATTGAGCTCCGCGACCGCGCGGCTCATGACCGTCTGGAGCGTGAACCAGCGATTGCGATAGTAGGCATACCAGTTGGCGAAGTTGCGCTGCGCCAACGCCTGGTCGGTCTCGCCCGAGCCTCCGAGGAGCGCTTGCCTGCTGGCCAGGATTTCACTGCGGGTCCCGTTGACGTCTTGATCGGAGCCCACTTCCACCCGCTCGAGGCAGTTATCGACCCAGGCGGATCGCTCCGCCTCGGACGCCTGCTCCCAGAACGCATCGAATCCCGCCACAGTGCATGTCGCGAAGCCGCCATTGGGATCAGTGTAAGGCTCACCTTCTCGCATGCGATGGTAGAAGGCCGGACAACTATCCGGAGGGGCGAAGTCGTCGTGCATGCACGCGAGCGCCAATTGTCTCGCCTTGTCCGCCAGAATCTCGTAGTCGTATGTTTCTTCTGAGGTCACCAGGGCGGCCAGACTGGGGTCCAATGTATAGACCCCTAGGTAGAGGTCATCGCTACCGATGGCGCAAGGAAACAGAACGTCCTGCCAGACTGGGGCGTAGTGGCTCGCCAGGTCCAGGGTGCAGGCACGATCGATGTTTGGGCAGAGCGTGGCGCAACTGGTCCCCGCGAGGGCCCCGGCGAGGTTTGCGTCCTGACAGCTCGAGCAGAAGGTATCGAGAAAGAAGTCCCTCGGCGCACCGGAGAAGGCGGCCGGAGGGTAACTACGGCCGTCCGCGCGCAGCGGCGGCAGATAGATCCGGGCCGGATCGTAGTACTGGGGGTTCGAGATGCTTGCCGTGTCGCTGGCATCGAATCGGCGCGCCATCGCGTTCCTGCCCAGATCGAGCTCCGTCGACGCGTTCGCGGCGCGCATGCTGCTTCCGTTGTCCAGGGTGAAGACCAGGTTCGGCGGCACGCCCTTCAGGAGATAGGGTGGGGCGTGGCTGATCGGAATCTCATCCACCGCCTGGGCCAACCCGGCTAGCAGCAGGGCAAGGAGGCTCCAGACAAAGCCCCCTCCTACTCGCCATGCGGAAGCCGCTGCACCGCTCGCCCTGGATTTGGCTCGCAACTGACTCATTTGGTTCTCCAGAGGGCCCTCCAGGGCCTACCAGCCGAAGACCTTGGCGATGGTCGTCTGCAGGATCGCCCTGGATTGACCGGTCTGGCCGATACCCAGCGCGGTCACGGTGTAGAAATGGATCCCGGGATCTCGGGCCGCGGACTCGAAGTCCAGGGGCGGGACATAGCGCTCCTCCACTACGACGCGGGGCTGGCGCTCCGCCGGTACTCCCGAGAGGGCCGAGTCACCGAGGTTCTCCAGGGGGACGCCGCGGCTCGGCGCCGCGCTCGAGCGCCAGTCGGAGAGCACCGCCTCCAGGTGCCTGCAGGCGGGCACCGCGTCGGAATCGGTGACCTTGCACGCCTCCACCAGGCTTCCCGGACCCCAGGCGTCCAGCCCCGGGGGCGAGGTGCTCTGCTCTATGGCCGTCAGCGCAGCCTGGAGGGCCGCCTCGGCGGCCTGGAAGGCCCCCGCCTGCTCCTTTAGGTTGCCCGTCATGCGCTCCTGCAGGATGGTGCCACGCATGAATCCCAGCCCCAGGATCGTCATCACCGCAAGGATCAAGAGACCCGTGATCAGCACGGCTCCAGCCGCGGCGCGCCGGGCGCGGGGCGTGACGGCTCGACGCCCCGGGCGCCCAAGGAGGGAGCTAGGCCGGCGTGGCGGGACCTGGTGACGTCGGGCAGTCATTGCTGAACGAACCATGGGGAGCTCGCTCGGATGGCCACGGTGACATCGAAGGACTGGTAGATGCGCCGGTCGGCCGGTAGCCGGTAGCCGAGATCGCCGGGGTCCGACGCCTCCGGGGCGGGCAAGGCGGCCTCGGTTCGGACCTCCTCGGCCGCCGTGGAGAGAATCTGGATCCGCGCGCTGTCCACTCGGTCCCAGTAGCCCTGCTGGGAGACCCAGGCCGCATCCGGGGTCACCCCGTCCAGATCGAGGAAGCGTGTCCCGCTGACGGGGTCCGCGTCGCCGTCGTAGATCACCCGCAGATCGGCCACATCAGAAACCAGCGACTGGGCACGGGGGATGGTGCTGGTGCTCCAGCGGCACAGGCCCGGACGGTAGCGATCGGGTGCGGACGTGCAATTGGCGCGGTTGCCGCCCCCTTGGACGGCCCCGTCCCGGTTGTCGATACAGCAGACGTAGTAGACGCTGTACTCGAAGGGGAAAGCCCGTGCCCGCAGCGTGGCCCCGGGGGAACTGTCGCTGCCCATGCGGTTGTAGGCACGTGAGAGCACCCCGCTCACGTTGGCCTGGTTTCCCGCCTGGTCCGAGTCGCAGCCATCGGGACTCCCGTCCCCATCATAGGTCACCGCGTGCTGCAGGGAGGTTGGAGCCGGCAAGTCGCCCCCTTGGCAGGTCCGCGGATTGGTGATCGCGAAGATATCGGTCGCCTCGCAATCGGAGATCAGGGCGAGCCTGCCGCCGGTCAGGTCCCTGTCGGCGTCGACTAGCTCGACTGGACGGGCCCGATCCGATTCCTGAGACGGCAGGGGCAACGCCGCGTAGACGCCCTCCCCGTCCGCGCCCCAGGTGACGATCACGTCCCCCCGGAGCCACTGCTGGCCCACCGCATACTCGGCACCGAAGGTGCCGTCGGTGTCGGTCCCCGAAAGCCCGGCCAGCCAGCCGGTCGTCCCCCCCTGCGAGGACGCGTAGCCGAGGGGTCGGTCGGGGCCGATCGCGGGGTCGCCGGCGCAGCCTGTCTGGCCGCCCTGAGGGTCCAGGAGGTCACAGGCCACCACGCTCAATGACTTCTGGGCCACGTCCAGGACCATGCTGCGGCATCCGGTCCCGCGAGCCGCGCGGAGATCCGCCGCGATCATCTGAGTCGCGAAGCGACCGTTCTCCTGAGCCCGCGCCTCGGCCTCGCCCAGGCGATAGGAGGCCTTGCTCGCGACGAACATCTGGAGAATCCCGCCCATCAGGAAGAGCCCCACCGCCATGGCGATCAGCAGCTCGACCATGGCCAGTCCGCTCCCGCGGCGGCGAGGCCCGGCCGCGCCCCGCCGAGCCCGACGCGAAAGGGCCCCGAGCGCCCCCCGAGGG
>JBAPYD010000475.1:0-2241 GCA_049284555.1 Chromatiaceae bacterium
GCCGCCGAGCTCGCCGACCATGCCTGCCTGGTCTATTCCAACGCGCCCACGCCGGGACTCTGGGAGTATGTCGATCCGGCCGGACGCCCGGGCCGGGTCCAGGTCAGGGCCCGTATCCAGGCCAACAACGGCGACTGCCTGCGCGAGGCGGCGGAGGACGGCCACGGCATCGTCCTCGGTCCCAGCTTCATCCTGCACCAGGCCATCGAGGGGGGCCGGCTGCGCCCGATCCTCCGGGACCACCGCTGGCCGACGCTCCACGCCCACGCGGTCTACCCCCGCACCCGCCACCTCTCCCAGCGGGTGCGCGCCTTCGTCGACTTCCTCGTCGAACGTTTTTCCGGGGTGCCCTACTGGGACCGGTGCCTGGAGGCGGACAGTTCGTCGCCTGGCTGATCCAGCTTACCGACGGGATCCGCGCGGCCATCGTGTCCCCCCATTCCGGCCGCACGACTGTCTTGCACCCTATTGCCCTTCCGGACGATTCAGAAAGTAGATATGCTTTGGCATATGATCGTGGTGCTCGACACCGATGTTATCTTCGCGGGAGTCGTGAGCCCCTCGGGCGCCTCGCGGCTCCTGCTTCGCGAGGTGGGTTTAGGTCGTCTGGTAGCGGCAGCCTCGGTTCCGCTCATGCTGGAGTACGAGGCCGTACTGAAGCGCCCGGAAACCTTGGAGCGTTCCGGAGCGACCGCCGAAGACATGGACGTCATTCTTGATCAGCTGGCCGCCACGTTGCGGCACGTGGAGATCTGGTACCTATGGCGGCCACGGTTGCGCGATCGAAACGACGATATGGTGCTGGAAGCGGCGGCCAACGCCGCGGCCACGCACCTGGTGACCTTCAGCATTCGGGATTACGGCGACGTGCCGCGGCATTTCGGGATCGAGCCCTGCCGCCCTTCCGACTTAGCGAGGATCTTGCGTGATGGGTAGGAGCAACTATGCGCTGAAGGCGCCCGAGAGCATCCTGGCAGCGGCCCGGCGTGCGGCCAAGCGTGATGGTGTCAGCCTGAACCAGTTCATCAATACGGCGCTGGCGGAGAAGGTCGCGGCGCTCGAGGCCGAAGAGGTCTTCACGGAGCGCGCGGCCCGGGCCGACAAGGCGCGTTTCCTGGAGGTGCTGGAGCGCCTGGGCCGGGAACCGCCGCGATCGGGGGACGAGCTGGACGGCGGCCGATCCTGAATCTCCCTTTCGCGCGCCAAGTTTCAGTAGGTCGGACTTCAGTCCGACAACCTGTAGGTCGGACTTCAGTCCGACAAGTCTGCCCCCCGGACGACCATCGACGAAAAACCAACATGCGAAGGCCATAACAAGGCCAGGAAGCATTGGCAGCCATCCCATGCGGCCGGACACGACAAGCCTCAAGGACGGCGCTACCGTCATCCCGGCATGGAGTGCCGGGATCCAGTGGCCAGGAAAGGCCGTCGCATGACGGGACCGCCCTCGGATCCAGACCCTGCGGCCGGGGTCCGAAGTCGGCGAGCCTTCTCCATCGATTGGGCCTCTGTTATGGCTCCAAGTGGCGCTCCGCCCGAGGTCACGGGACTACCCCTTGTTTCTCCGCGCAGTCTTTGGTCATTGACCGCTTGATTTACCCTTTTGGCCATCGAACCAGTTCTCGATTTGCAGCCCCTGGAAGTCTGCGAAATCCTCGACGTTGCGTGTGACAAGCACCAGCTCGTTGACGGCGGCGATCGCCGCGATCTGTGAGTCCCGGTAGGAAGGGGACTTTCCGGCTGGCCGGAGACTCGTCCGCTGCTCCGCCTGCCACCGTGCGGCACGCTCATCGAAACCGATGATGGGCAGCGCGGGGCGGATGCGCCGAAAGAGATAGTCCTCGATCTGATCTCGGCGCTTGCCGGCGGGCAGCAGGAGCATGCCGTCGAGGACCTCCTGCCAGGTTATGGCGGAGATGGCAAGCGCCGTGCCGTGCGCCTTGATCCTGTCCAGCACGAACGGATTCGGCCGGGCAACGACCGGCTCGGAAAGGACGTTGGTATCGAGCAGATACCTCACTCGGGCCATTCGAAGTCCCGTGTCGGGCGGCGGTCGCGCCAGGAATCAACCTCGTCCTTGGCCCAGTCGACGGGCTCGAACCCGGGATCGGCCCTCATCTCGGCGATGAGGTCCCAGAAATTCCGTTGCTCCTGCCCTTGGCGCAAGCGGGCGTACTCGTCTTCGGACAAGAGCACCGCGACGGGCTTGCCGCGGCGCGTGATGTGCACGGCCTCGCCCCG
>JBAPYD010000476.1:0-2330 GCA_049284555.1 Chromatiaceae bacterium
CCCCTGGACCTGCTGCGGGAGCGGCTCACGGCACTGCGCCTGCTCAGCGCCCGGGAGGTGGGGGAAGCCCCGGCTGGGAGCCGGGTCGCCACCGCCGGCCTGGTGATCAACCGGCAGCGCCCGGCCGCCGCCAACAACGTCACCTTCGTGACCCTGGAGGACGAGACCGGCCAGGTGAACCTGGTGGTGTGGAGGCGCATCGCGGAGCGCCAGCGCCGGGCCCTGCTCGGGTCACGGCTGCTGGCGGTCTATGGGGAGGTGCAGCGGGAAGCGGGGGTGACTCATCTGATCGCCGAGCGGCTCGCGGACTGCTCGGGGCTCCTGGGGGAGCTCCTCGGGGGACTGGTCACGGTCTCCCGGGATTTTCACTGAGATTCGCAAGGTCAGGGCAGTGCTGATTCATTGCGCTTCCCGTGCGGGCCAGGGGTGAGCGGCGAGGGCGCGCAGCCGCTCACGGGCTGGCCAGGATGGCCAGCCCCGGACCGGCAAGCAGCGCGGGACTGCGCAGCGAAGCCGGGCCCGCCATTTTCAAGGGCCTCAAGCCCTGGAAAATGGAGCGTCCCGAGACTCGCGCGTCTCGGGACGCGATCTGATCACATGCCAGGATGGCATTTGATCAGCCTCTCCTGAAGCGGCGCCTCCCTGCACCGCCCCTGTCAGACAGCCGCTCTCGTCCCTACTCCTTGGAGCTGGGCTTCTCCTCCTTGTCCTTGCTCGCGACCTGCTTGTCCTCCTTGCTCGCGGCCCCACTCGATCTCCCGGCGCTCTTGCAGTGGGCGCTCACCTTGACCCCATCCTTACGAACATATCCTTCGACCCAGGTACAGTCCGCCTTGCCCTCACAGGGACCCTGCTCCAACCCCTTGCACGCGGATCCGGCCACGGCCGTCCCGACAACCGATCCGGCAAACAGGGCCGCCGACAGCAGACCGAGGCCCCCACGAATTACACGCTTACTATTCATCTCAAGGCTCCTTGATCAGACTTCGTGTCACTCACGCGGCACGACTGTACCTGCCACGCGAAACGAGCGTAGCATCGGCCCAAGAGGGCAATAGAGAACCAATCGAGCCTCTGGGGCCCTGCGCAAGCACTGAAAAATGCCCCTTAGACGCCCCTCAACTTCTGCCCCGGAAAGCGCCGAGCACATCAGCGCTTCCCACTCTCCCTGCCGGCCAAAGCCCGAGCCGGCGCTCAACCATGACCCGTCGACCGGAGGACCAAAGTTGGACATCGACGCCTTGAATGCCGAATACGGGATTCCCGGGACCCTGCGCCTGATTCCTGGCCGCGGCGGACTGCCCATGATCGAGATCGAGAACGAGCTGGCCAGCGCCCTGATCTCGCTCCACGCGGGCCAGGTCCTCTCCTACCGGCCAGCCGACGCGGCCCAGGACCTGCTGTTCCTGAGCGAACGCGCCTATTTCGAGCCGGGCAAGGCGATCAAGGGCGGCGCGCCCATCTGCTGGCCCTGGTTCGGCGCTGACCCGGAGGGCCGGGCCGGGCCCGCCCACGGTTTCGTGCGCAGCATGCCCTGGGGGCTGCTCGAAACACGCACCCTGGAGGACGGCGCCACCCGCGTCACCCTCGGCATCGCGGATGACGCGGCGACCAGGGCCCAGTGGGCCCATCGGTTCAACCTGGCGGTGGAGGTCACCGTGGGGGACGCCTTGGGGGTGGATCTCGTGACCCGGAATCCGGAGGACGAGCCCTTCACGATCACCCAGGCCCTGCACACCTACCTTCACGTGGGCGACGCGACCCGCGCCCGGGTCCTCGGACTCGAGGGCTGCCGCTATATCGACAAGTCCGCCAACGGCAAGGATGCCGTGATCCTCCAGGAAGGGCCGGTGACCTTCTCCGGCGAGGTGAACCGCATCTATCAATCCGTTCCGGAAGTCCTGATGGTCGAGGACCCGGCCCTGGGCCGGCGACTGCGCATCCAGGGGCGCAACAGCGCGACCTGTATCGTCTGGAATCCCTGGGTCGAGACCGCCCGCGCCATGGCGGACCTGGACGACGAGGACTACCGGATCATGGTGTGCGTGGAGACGGCCAACGCCGCCGACGAGGTCGTAGCGGTCCCGGCCGGCGGCGAGGCGCGTCTCGCCGCGGAGTATCGGATCGAGCCCCTGTGAGCCGACGCCGCCCCATCCCCGGACCAGGAACCGGAAGTCCCGGGTCATGATGGACTCGGCCGGACCCGGACCGGCACCGGAGCCCACCTGGCAGGCCTGGCTGGACTGGGCCGCGGCCCAGGGGCTCCCCGCCCCGACGGATACGGGGTGTCCCGCCAGGCGCGCCCGGGTGTGGGGGGCGAGCGACTATGT
>JBAPYD010000477.1:0-3344 GCA_049284555.1 Chromatiaceae bacterium
ATCTATGGTCCGGATCGCCGGCCCCTGGAGCGTATTCGTCAGGGCCTCCCCCTGGTGCGGCCCGAGGAGGCGCCCTACACGAACCGGATCCATGCGGACGATCTGGTGGCGGCGCTGGTGGCGGCCATGGAGCGCGGGGAGAGCGCTGCCGTGTATAACGCCTGCGATGGCCATCCGAGCACCATGACGGACTATTTTCTCGCGGTCGCGGAGGCGACGGGTCTGCCTCGCCCGCCGCTCATCCCCCTGGCGGAGGCATCCGGGCAGCTCTCGGCGGGCATGTTGTCCTATCTCGCCGAGTCGCGTCGGCTCTCCAACCGCCGGCTGGTCGAGGAGCTCGGGGTCAGGCTGCGCTACCCGACCCTGCGCGACGGGCTGCGATCCATCACCGGGACTCCTCCCGCGGTGCCATGACGCCCCTGGACCTTGACGTGGCGCCCATAACAGACTGGAATCCCGCCCGCCGTATCCACCGATCAACCCCGAGGGCGGCCGTCCTCGCCAAGCTGGCCTCGACAGAGACACTAACTAGCAGGAGCATTTGCACCATGACGAGATTCAACCGATTCCTGTCCTCAACGGGTATTTTCATCGCTGCCGCCTGGCTCTCGACGGGCGCCTTGGCCCTCGAGGAGAGCGATTTCGAGTTCGACACCACCGAGGATCTCTACCAGCTGTGCTCGGCGGAAGGTACAGGCGAGGGTGTGACCGAGGCGAGGCTGGCCTGCCGCGCATTCATCGAGGCGACCGTCCAGTATCATGACGCGGTGAGCGACCGCAAGAAGTTGAAGCGCCTGATCTGCTATCCCGGCACGGCCACCATCGCCGACGGCCGAGATGCATTCGTCGCCTGGGGCGCCAAGCACAAGGGCGATAGCGAGCGCATGAACGAGATGCCCGTGGTGGGTCTGGTGCGCGCCCTTGCCGAGGCCTATCCCTGCAAATAGGGCACAACCTCGGTCGCTGAACGGCCGGGGCGCCGCTGGCGTTGCCAGCCCGACGCATCGTGGCCAAAGGTTTCAGAATTCGGAGCTAGAGATATGAAGAAGATCGCCATTCCACTCCTCGCCGCCGCACTCGCCATGACGGTCGTCAGCTGTGGCAGTACTTCCCGCTCGCGTACCGCAAGCGGTACGGCCATGGGTGCCGCCACGGGCGCCGTCATCGGCTCCTTCAGCGCGAACGCCGGTAGGGGCGCCCTCATCGGCGCCGGCGTTGGCGCCCTCGGGGGCGTGCTGGTGGACGAGCACCAGCGGGGCAGCTTCAGTAACTGATCCCCGGGAGCGGTCCCCTGGAGCGGGGACCGCTATCTCGGCCTCCGGTCGGAACCTGACTCAGCTGCCTCGGTCTCATCCGTCGAGATGGTCAGTCTCTTCGCCGATTTCCTCAATGCCCTCTGGCAGGTCCTGTTGGATCTGTCGCCGTCGCTGCTCCTGGGCCTGCTGATTGCCGGCCTGATCCATGTCTACCTGCCGGTCGGGTTCGTCCACCGCGGGCTCAGCCGTCCGGATCTGAAGGGCGTGGTGCGCGCGTCTCTGGTGGGCGTGCCGTTGCCCCTGTGCTCCTGCGGGGTCATACCGACGGCCCTGGGGTTGCGTAGGGAGGGGGCCTCCAAGGGGGCCACCACCGCGTTCCTGATCAGCACGCCCCAGACGGGCGTGGATTCGGTGCTTGTCAGCGCGGCCTTCCTGGGCTGGCCCTTCGCCTTGTTCAAGGTGGTTGCCGCCTTCGTGACGGGCCTGATCGGCGGCGCCCTGGTGAACCGTCTCACCGAGCCCGACCCCGTGCCGGCGCCGAGCCCCGCCGCGGAGTCGGGGTCCTCGGGTGGCGGTCTGGGCGAGGCCGTGCGCTACGCGGTCATGGACCTGCTGGGGGCCATCGACCTGTGGATCCTCGCCGGCGTGTTCGTCGCCGCCCTCATCACCACCCTGCTTCCGGCGGATTACTTCGCCTCCCAGTCCTGGTCCCAGGGGCTATGGGGCATGCTGGTGGTCCTGGTCATTGCCCTGCCGCTCTACGTCTGCACCACGGGGTCGGTCCCGATTGCCGCCTCCCTGATCGCCGCGGGCCTGCCCGCCGGGTCGGCCCTGGTCCTGCTGATGGCGGGACCCGCCACCAACCTGGCCACCTTCGGCGCGGTGTATCGGACCCTCGGGGGGCGCATCCTGGTGATCTACCTGGGGACGGTGGCCGTCATGAGCGTCCTGTTCGGGCTCCTGTTCGACGGCCTGCTCCAGGGCCAGGGCGTGGGCGGTCACGGCGTCCACGGGCACCATGAGGGCTCGGGCTGGCTCGGCGTGCTGAGTGCCCTGGTCCTGATCGCACTCCTGGCCTTCCTGTCGGCGAACCGGCTGCGGCGACGCCTCGCGGCTGGCGAGGCGCCTGCGGCGGATCTGACCCTCAGGGTCCAGGGGATGACCTGCGGCCACTGTGTATCGGCCGTGAAGCGGGCCCTCGAGGGGTTTGACTCGGTGGAGGAGGCATCCCCAGATCTCGGCTCGGGCCTGGTCCGGGTACGCGGCAGTCACCTCGATGCGAGCGCGCTGATCGTCGCCATCGAAAAGGCGGGCTACCAGGTCGTCGAGGATCGCTGACCGTCCCGCCGGCCGGGCTCGGTCATGGAAATGTCACGCTTTTGTTCCCTTGCCGCGGTTGACGCCCGGGGCTCCTTACACTAGCTTTCGCCTTGTTTCCAGCGTGGCCAGACTCCAGGGTTCCGATCGACCGAACTAGCACCCGCCCATCGCCCCTTCGGAGCGCCACCGGGGCCCGCCCCAGGAATCTGACCCGTTCATCCGCCCTAAGCCAGGACCCGGCGCAGCGGCGCAGTCAGACTGGATCCATCCCCCTCCGTAGCCTTCCGATGCAGGCGTCACCGGCGCATCCGTGCTGGGGGTTGACGCCGGGCGCGGGCCCCATCGAGCGGTCGATCGAGCGCATGAAGGTCCGGTTTCCGCCGCTTCCCTGTCCGACGAGTGGACTTGTGCGTTGGTCCCTCGGCGGGTGTCGATCGACCAATGCACACGAGCCTGAGAGACAGCGATGAGGATCTACGTAGGCAACCTGGCTTACAGCGTCACCGATGAGGATTTGCGGGAGGTCTTTGGCGGATACGGCGATCTGGCAAGCGCCGAGGTCATCAAGGACAAGTTTTCGGGTCAATCGAAGGGCTTCGGCTTCGTCGACATGCCCAACAACTCGGAGGCCGATGCGGCCATCAAGGAGCTGAACGAGTCGATGTTCAAGGGGCGCAAGCTCACGGTCAACGAGGCGCGTCCGCGCTCCGAGTCCCAGCGGCCCCGCGGGGGCGGCGGTGGCTGGGGTGGCGGCGGCCGGGACCGCGA
>JBAPYD010000478.1:0-4298 GCA_049284555.1 Chromatiaceae bacterium
CTTTTACCCTGCCGTGAGGTCCCCGTGGTCGTCCCCGAGCCCGACTTTCGCCGCATCAAGCGGCTGCCGCCCTATGTCTTCAACATCGTCAATGAGTTGAAGGCAGAGGCGCGAGCCCGGGGCGAGGACATCATCGACTTCGGGATGGGCAACCCCGACCAGCCCACGCCCCAGCACATCGTCGACAAGCTGATCGAGGCGGCGTCGCGCAAGGACACCCACCGCTACTCGGTCTCCCGCGGCATTCCGCGCCTGCGTCGGGCTATCTGCAACTGGTATCGGGATCGCTTCGACGTCCACCTGGACCCGGAGTCGGAGGCGATCGTCACCATCGGCTCGAAGGAGGGTCTGGCCCACCTGGCCCTCGCCACCATGGGGGCGGGCGACACGGTGCTGGTGCCCAATCCGGCCTACCCGATCCACCCCTACGGCTTCATCATCGCCGGGGCCGATGTGCGCCATGTGCGGCTGACCCCCGACACCGACTTCTTCGAGGAGCTGCGTCGCGCCATCACGGACTCCTGGCCCAAGCCCAAGATGCTGGTTCTCAACTTCCCTGGCAATCCCACGACCCAGTGCGTGGAGCTGGACTTCTTCCAGAAGGTGATCGACATCGCGGGGGAGTACGGGATCTGGGTGGTGCACGACCTGGCCTACGCGGACATTGTCTTCGACGGCTACCGGGCCCCATCGATTCTTCAGATCCCGGGCGCCAAGGACATCGCCGTGGAGTTCTTCTCCATGTCGAAGAGCTACAACATGCCGGGCTGGCGGATCGGCTTCATGTGCGGCAACCGGGCCCTGGTCGCGGCCCTGGCGCGCATCAAGTCCTATCTCGATTACGGCACCTTCACCCCCATCCAGGTGGCCGCCATCGCCGCCCTCGAGGGCCCGCAGCAGTGCGTGCGCGAGATCCGCGACATGTACCAGGCACGCCGGGATGTCCTGTGCAAGGGGCTCAAGGAGGCGGGCTGGGCCATCGACCCCCCGCGGGCCACCATGTTCGTCTGGGCCCCCATCCCGGATTTCATTCAGGAGCGCCTCCGGTCCCAGCTGCCGGATGGGGGGTCGGTCTCGCTGGAGTTCTCCAAGCGGCTGCTCTCGGAGGCCAAGGTGGCGGTCTCTCCGGGGATCGGCTTCGGCGAGTATGGCGATACCCATGTGCGCTTCGGCCTGATCGAGAACGAGCACCGCACGCGCCAGGCGATCCGCGGTATCAAGGAAATGTTCCGGCGGGAGTCGCGCGCGGGAAGCTGATCGCCGCTTCAGCGCGGAAACGAGGGGTAGGTCGGGCTTCAGCCCGACTACGACCAAGGGGTCTGAATGCAAAGCCGCGGTCGAACCGAAGTCCGACCTACGCGGTGGTTGTGATGCTGCCAACCCAAACGAGGAGTGAGTTATGGAGCCGGTCAAGATAGGGCTCTTGGGCCTGGGCACCGTGGGCGGTGGCACCGTGACGGTGCTGACCCGCAACGCTCGGGAAATCGAGCGCCGCGCGGGTCGCGGCATCGAGATCGCCCGCGCCGCCGCCCGGGAGTACAGGGCCGAGTCGATCACGGGGATCGAGCGTATCGGTCAGATCGGCGACGACGCCTTCGCGGTGGTTGAAGACCCCGAGATTCAGGTGATCGTGGAGCTCATCGGCGGGTACTCCCCGGCCAAGGAGCTGGTGCTGCGGGCCATCGCGCTCGGCAAGCACGTGGTCACCGCCAACAAGGCCCTGATCGCGCGCCACGGCAACGAGATCTTCGCCGCGGCCCGGGATCAGGGGGTCATGGTGGGGTTCGAGGCGGCGGTGGCGGGGGGAATCCCCATCATCAAGGCCCTGCGGGAGGGGCTGGCCGCCAACCACATCGAGTGGATCGCCGGCATCATCAACGGGACCGGGAACTTCATCCTGACCGAGATGCGGGACAAGGGCCGGGACTTCGCCGATGTGCTCAAGGAGGCCCAGCAGCGGGGCTACGCGGAGGCGGACCCGACCTTCGACGTGGAGGGTATCGACGCGGCCCACAAGCTCACCATCCTGGGCTCGCTCGCCTTCGGGATCCCGCTGCAGTTCGAGCGCTGCTACACGGAGGGGATCTCCGGGATCCAGGCTCAGGATGTGGCTTACGCGGCGGAGCTGGGCTACCGCATCAAGCATCTGGGCATCGCCCGGCGCTGCCCCGAGGGGATCGAGCTGCGGGTGCACCCGACGCTGATCCCACACCGGCGACTGATCGCCAACGTGGACGGGGTGATGAACGCGGTGTTGGTCAAGGGCGATGCGGTGGGTCCCACACTCTACTACGGGGCCGGGGCCGGGGCCCTGCCCACTGCCTCCGCGGTGGTCGCCGACCTGGTGGACGTGGTGCGGGCCCTCACCACCGATCCCACGAACCGGGTGCCCCATCTCGCCTTTCAGCCCGACGAGCTCCACGACACCGCCGTCCTCACCATGGACCAGGTGGAGACCGCCTACTACCTGCGTCTGATGGCCCTCGACGAGCCGGGGGTGATGGCCCGTATCGCCAGCATCCTCGGGGACCATGGAATCAGCATCGAGGCGATCCAGCAGAAGGAGCCCGGGGAGGGGGAGACCCATGTGCCCCTGGTGATGCTGACCCACCGGGTCCGGGAGGGCCGGATGAACGATGCCCTCGCCCAGATCGAGGCGCTGGGGACGGTGCAGGGGTCGGTGGTACGGATCCGCTTGGAGACGTTGGCCGGATAGGACGGGCCCAGGGACAAGGGCCAAGGAGACGAGCGGAGGATCCACCTTTGGTCCTCGGCGCTTGGCCCTCCATGATCGTTCATGTGATCTGCCCGGGTCTCCTGGGCCCCGTCGAGCACGGTGCCGGCGCCCTGCCGCCGACCCCGGCCCTGGATCGGCTGCTGTCGCGGGCTCGATCGGAGCGGACCGCGCCCCGGGATCCCCTCGCGACGCTGGGAAGGGCCTTCGGGCTCGTCGCGCCTCCCGGGGCCGACCTGCCGAGCGCACCCCTGTGCCTCCTGGCCCTTGGCCGACCACCGGAGCCGGGGGCCTGCTGGTTTCACGCCGATCCGGTCCATCTGCGGCCCGATCGGGACCGACTACTCCTGTTCGCCGGGCCATCCCTGGGGGTTCAAGCAGACGAGGCGGAGTCCCTCGCGGACAGCTTCAACGCCCATTTCGCGGGGGACGGACTCCTACTATCGGCCGCCGAGTCCTCCGGCTGGTATCTGCGGGTTCCCCAGGTCCCCGGACTCTGCACCCGGCCCCTCCACCAGGTGGTCGGTCACCCGATTGACGCCCATCTCCCTCTGGGTCCCGATGCCAAGGCCTGGGCGCGCTGGCAGAACGAGGCCCAGATGCTCTTCTTCTCCCACCCGGTGAACGAGGCACGAGAGCGCCTGGGCCGGCCAGTGATCAGCGGGGTCTGGACCTGGGGCGGCGGCGTCTCGCCGGAGCTCACCCAAGGCCCGGACCTGACGGTGGCCGATCATCCGCTGGCGCTGGGCCTGGTGGATGCGAGCGGGGGCCGATCCCTGGGGCTGGACGGCTGGTGCCCTTCCCAGCGGCTCGCGACCGAGTCGGTGCTGGTGTTCTGGGACCGCCTGTGGTGGCCGATGCTCGAGGGCGACGCCCCGGCCTGGAATCGGGCCCTGGCGGCGTTGGAGCTCCTGATGGCGGATCTGCTCCAGTCCCTGCGATCGGGAGGCATCCAATCCCTGACCATGGACGACGGCGAGGAGCGGCGCTTCACCCTAAGCCGCGGTGACCTGCGACGGGTGTGGCGCCGCCGGGGCACGTTGCGCGACTGGATCTCCCGCCGCGGATCGAGTCCCCATCCCCCGGGCTAGCGAACAAATCCGCCTCGCGCGGCGGCCAAGGTGCACGGTGTCCGTGTCGAGAACAGCGGCAGCACCTGCCCCCCACGGACGCCGCTCGCGCGGATCATCAACCGCCAGCGCCGCCCCCCGGCCGCAACGCGACCGGGTGAGCCCGATGCGCCCTCTTCAGTTGTCAGTGTCCCGGAGCACACGCGGGTGGACTGGAGCCGGCTCAATCCGGGCGAATGGCTGCCGCTGATCTGCGTGCCGGGCCACCTCCCTAAGCGTGCCACCCTCACCGACCGCGGTTGCTGATAGCGAGGTGTTGGAAGCCGACGCTCGTGGTCGACCCGACGGGAGACCGCAAAGGACGCATAACCCTAGAAGCGGCAGTTTGACCTTGCCCTCAGACTCGTAACTGGCTGAAATACCGGGGCATGGAGGCGCCTATGACCAATCAGACGGTTCACCCTGTGGGTGAGAGCGAAGGCAGAGCGTTGGGG
>JBAPYD010000479.1:0-10777 GCA_049284555.1 Chromatiaceae bacterium
GTCACCACCCAGGGGGTCTCGTGCAGGTGGTGACGCGTGTGCTCATCCATCCGCTCCTCGCCGTGGAATACGAGGAAGTACATACGGAAGCTGTAGAGCGCGGTCACCAGCACCCCCAGGGTCAACAGCACGCTGGCATAGCTGGAGCCGAAGACATGGGAGGCACCCACGGCCTCGATGATGGCGTCCTTGGAAAAGAATCCGGAGAAACCGGGGAAGCCGATCAGGGCCAGAGAGCCAATCAAAGCGGTGATCCAGGTGATCGGCATGTACTTGCGCAGTCCGCCCATGTTTCGGATGTCCTGGTCATGGTGCATCGCGATGATGACTGACCCGGCCGCCAGGAACAGCAAGGCCTTGAAGAAGGCGTGGGTCATCAGGTGGAAGATGCCCGCCGCATAGGCCGAGGCGCCCAGGGCCGTGACCATGTAGCCGAGCTGGGACAGGGTGGAGTACGCGACCACCCGCTTGATGTCGTTCTGTACCAGACCGATCAACCCCATCAGAAAGGCAGTGGTGGCCCCGACGATCAGGATGAACGACAGGGCCGTGGTGGAGAGCTCATAGAGGGGCGACATGCGCGCCACCATGAAGATGCCCGCCGTCACCATGGTGGCCGCGTGGATCAGGGCGGAGATGGGGGTCGGGCCCTCCATGGAATCCGGCAGCCACACGTGCAGCGGCATCTGGGCGGACTTACCCATGGCGCCGATGAACAGCAGGATGCAGATCAGGGTCATCACCGAGATCCCGCCGAACAGGTCCACCTGCGCATCGGCCAGGCCCGGGGCCGCGGCGAAGACCTCCGCGTAGTCCACGGAGTCGAAGTACATCGCCACCGCGGCGATGCCCAGGATGAAGCCGAAGTCCCCCACCCGGTTCACCAGGAAGGCCTTCAGGTTGGCAAACACGGCACTCTCGCGAACCGACCAGAACCCGATCAGGAGGTAGGACACCAGGCCCACGGCCTCCCAGCCGAAGAACAACTGCATGAAGTTGTTGGCCATCACCAACATCAGCATGGAGAAGGTGAACAGCGAGATGTAGGCGAAGAAGCGCTGGTAGCTGTTCGTGCCGGCCTTGGAGCCGTGGGGCCAGTTGTGCTCGTCGTCCGCCATGTAGCCGATCGTGTAGACGTGCACCATCAGGGACACGAAGGTCACGGTCGCCATCATGAGGGCCGTCAGCTTGTCCACCAGGAAGCCGACCTCGAAGCGGATCCCCTCCGAGACCATCCAGGTGTAGACGGCCTGGTTGAAGACAGGCTCGTCGTCCCAGATAAAGCGGCTGAGCACCCAGAGCGAGAGACCCGTGGAGAGGGCCACGCCAGCGATCGTGACCGAATGGGCCCCCGCCCGGCCGATCCGCCCGCCGAAGAACCCCGCGACGATGGCGCCAACCAAGGGCGCGAGCACGATGGTCAGATAGACGTTTTCCATCACACCGCTAACCCTTGAGTGAATCCAGATCCTGCACGTTGATCGTCTGGCGATTGCGGAACAGCACCACCAGGATCGCCAGGCCGATGGCGGCCTCGGCGGCCGCCACGGTCAGGATGAAGAAGACGAAGACCTGTCCGGTCATGTCCTGGAGGAAGTGCGAGAAGGCGATGAAATTGGTGTTCACCGCGAGCAGCATCAGCTCGATGCACATCAGCAGGACGATCACGTTCTTGCGGTTCAGGAAGATCCCCGCCACCGCCAAGGAGAACAAGACTCCGGAGAGGATGAGGTAATCCGACAGGGCGATCATGACGTCGATTCCTCTTGATCGGTGGTGCTCGACGCGGGCATCTTGACGATGCGGATCCGGTCCGGACCCTTCCTGACCCGCACCTGCCGGGCGGGGTCGAGATACTTGGTTTCCGGTCTCCGCCGCAGGGTCAATCGAATGGCGGCCACGATGGCGACCAGGAGGATCACGGCGGCAAGCTCGAAGGGATAGACATGCACCGTGTACAGGAGCAGGCCCAGCTCACGGGTGTTGTTGACCTCGGGTCCCGCGGCCACGGGCTTGGGGAAGGCATCGAGCCCGAAGTTGCTGGGCCCCACCACCAGCTCGATCTCGATCAGCATGACCAGGGCGACCGCCACCGCGATCGGAAGGTGCCTCACGAATCCCGCGCGCAGGGTGGCGATGTCGATGTCGAGCATCATGACGACGAACAGGAAGAGCACCATCACGGCGCCCACGTAGACGAGCACGAGGGCGATCCCGAGGAACTCCGCCTCCAGCAGTATCCACAGGGCCGCGCTGCTGACGAAGGTGAGAACCAGCCAGAGGACCGCGTGCACCGGGTTGCGGCGGCTGATCACCATCCCTGCGGCGACTATGGTTATGGCCGCGAAGCAGTAGAAGAGGAATTTCTCGAAGCCCATGGATGCATCCGAATACGTTTAGTGCGCCACGTCTGGTCGGGGACCGCGGGCGCGGCTATCGATAGGCCGCGTCGGCCGCCCGGGCGGCGGCGATCTCCGCCTCGTATTTGTCCCCGATGGCGAGCAGCTTGTCCTTGGTCATGATGTTCTCGCCGCGGTTCTCGAAGTGATACTCGTAGATGCCCGTCTCCACGATGGAGTCCACCGGGCAGGACTCTTCGCAGAAGCCGCAATAGATGCACTTGAAGAGGTCGATGTCATAGCGCGTGGTACGCCGCGACCCGTCCTCCCTCGGCTCCGCCTCGATGGTGATGGCCAGCGCCGGGCAGGTGGCCTCGCACAGCTTGCAGGCAATGCAGCGCTCCTCGCCGTTGGGGTAGCGCCTCAGGGCGTGGAGCCCCCGGAAACGCGGCGAGATGGGCGCCTTCTCCTCCGGGTACTGGACCGTGAACTTGCCCTTGAATAGATAAGTCCCGGTGAGCGACATGCCCCGGAACAGCTCCATCAGAAGCAGGCTCTTCAGATAGTCACGCGCGGTC
Source organism: Chromatiaceae bacterium (assembly GCA_049284555.1). GTDB lineage: Bacteria > Pseudomonadota > Gammaproteobacteria > Chromatiales > Chromatiaceae > Thiodictyon. Next base: position 2,918 of record JBAPYD010000479.1, read on the forward strand.
TTGAGCATGGTTCTGTAACCTGTGGGTCCCGGGATCAGGCGGACCACCATGGCGGCATCCGGTAGACCACCGCCAGGCCCACCACCAGGATCCACACGATCGTGATCGGGATGAATACCTTCCAACCCAGCCGCATGATCTGGTCATAGCGATAGCGGGGGAAGGTGGCCCGCAGCCACAGGAACAGGAACATGAAGGCGAAGGTCTTGATCAGCAGCCAGTGGAACCCGTCATCGAGCAGGAAGACCCCCTCCACCCAGGACTGCGGCAGGGGCGACAACCACCCGCCAAGGAACATGAGCGCGGAGAGCGCCGCGATCAGGATCATGTTGGCGTACTCGGCCAGGAAGAAGACCGCGAAGGCCATCCCCGAGTACTCCACATGGAAGCCGGCGACGATCTCGGACTCACCCTCCGCCACGTCGAAGGGGGCCCGATTGGTCTCCGCCACCCCCGAGATGACATAGACCCCGAACAGCGGCAGCAGCGGCAGCCAGAACCAGGTCAGCAGGCTGCCCTGCTGGGCGGCGACGATCTGCCCCAGATTCAGGCTCCCCGCCGCCACCAGGACCCCCACCAGGGCGAACCCCATGGCGATCTCGTAGGCCACGATCTGGGCCGCCGAGCGCATCGCCCCCAGCAGGGCGTACTTGGAGTTCGAGGCCCAGCCCGCGATGATTACGCCATAGACGCCGAGGGAGGTCAGGGCGAGGATGTAGAGGAGACCCGCGTGGATGTCCGCCAGCACCAGTCCTTCATCGAAGGGGAAGACAGCCCAGGCCGCCAGGGCTGGGGCGATGGCGATCATGGGGGCGAGGAGGAACAGGGTCTTGTCCGCCTTGGTGGGCAGGACGATCTCCTTCATCATCAGCTTCACCGCGTCCGCGATGGGCTGCAGCAGCCCCCGCCAGCCCACCCGGTTGGGCCCGATGCGGATCTGCATGTAGCCGATGACCTTGCGCTCCGCGTAGGTGTAGTAGGCCACCAGGCCAAGCAGGGGCAGCAGGATCACCAGGATCTTGAGCAAGATCTGGATGACGAGGGGAAGGGAGCTCCACAACGCGATCATCGCAAAAAACCCCTCAGGCCTGAGCGTCCGTTGACTTGGAGATGGCAACGGGCGCGATCTGGTCCCCAAGGGACTCGCTCCCGGCCACACCCGCGGGGATCCGCACGGAGCCGGGCGGCACCGAGGCATCGATCACCACCCGTGCGCGCACCGCGGCCCCATTCTGCCGGACCTCCGCCGAGTCCCCCGAGCTCAGCCCCAGGGCCTGCGCCTGCTCGGGGTGCAGGTAGGCGCCGAAAACGGAGGCCATCGCGGGTGTGCGCTGAAGCGCGGGTGATCGCCGCACCAGGGCATCGACCGCATGGATGGGGACGCTGCCAAGGCGGATGAGGCCCTCACCCAGACCTGTGGGCTCCACCTTCAGATCACCGACCGGGGCGTTGTTGGGCTTGGCGTCGGCGCACAGGGAGGCCAGCTCCTCGCGAATCTCGGCGGTATCCCGGTAGGTGAATCCGGGGAGTCCGAGCAGGTTGCCCAGCACCCGGAGCACCTTCCAGCCCGGGCGTGCCTCACCCGGCGGGGCCACCGCGCCCTGGAAGGACTGCCAGGTGGCGCCCGCGTTGACGAAGGTGCCGGAGGTCTCCGCGAACGCCCCGATGGGCAGCAGGAGGTCCGCGACCGATTCCAGGGAAGGGGCACGGAAGGCGCTGGCGGCCACCACGAAGTCCGCCTGGCCCAGGGCCTCCATGGCCCGACCTGGATTCCCGAGGTCCAGATCGGGCTCCACACCCCACAGGACCCAGGTCTTGCGCGGGAAGGCCAGCATCTCCGCCACCGGAACCCCCGGCCGCTCCGCCAGCCTGGCCCCGGGCAGCAGGTGGGGCAAGGCTCCGGCCAGGTGGGCCCCGATGCTGTTTGCCGCCGAGGGGAGGAAGCCGACCTTGGACTTGGTGGCGTCGGCGATGACGTACGCAAACGCCTTGAGGAGGGTGTAGTCGGGATGGGCGGCGGCCAGGCCGCCGAGCAGGACCAGCCCCTTCGCCTCCTTGAGGGACTCGGCGATGGCGGCGTGGGCCTCGGTGGGCTGGGCCTGGGCGATCAGGTCCTTGAGGGTCCCCGAGCCGCGCTTGCGCAGGGACTTGGCGATGGCCGCCAGGTCCTCCACCATCCGGGCCGCACCGGACACCAGTTGGGTGTTGGGGTGGGTGAGACCCACCTCGTAGGGGTTGACCAGGACCACAGGGGCACCGGCCAGGGCCGCCTTGCGGATCCGGTGGGCCAGGATCGGCTGCTCCTGCCGGATGTCGCTGCCGATGAGCAGGAAGGCCCCCTGCCCCTCCAGCTCCGGGATCGGAGCGCCGAGCCAAGGCAGGAGCGGGTCGGCGCCGTCCCCACGGAAATCCCGCTGCCGCAGCCGCACGTCGATATTCGGGCAACCCAGACCCCGGGCGATGCCCTGGGCCAGGTACAGCTCCTCCAGGGTCGCATTGGGGGCCAGAAGCCACCCGGTCTCGGCGGGATCCGCCGCCTCGAGGCGCTCGGCCGCCAGCTCCAGCGCCTGGGCCCATTCGATCTCAACCCAAACCCCGCCCCGCTTGACGAGGGGCACGGTGAGCCGATCGTCCTGGTTGAGGCCCGCGTAGCTGAAACGGTCCCGGTCGGAGATCCAGGTCTCGTTGACCGACTCGTTGTCCCGCGGGTGGACCCGCATGACCTGGCCCCGCCGCACGTGCAGGCGGATGTTGGAGCCCACCGCGTCGTGAGGGGCGATGGAATCGGCCGTGGTGAGCTCCCAGGCCCGGGCGGTGAAGCGGTAGGGCTTGGAGGTGAGCGCCCCCACGGGACACAGGTCGATGATGTTGCCCGAGAGCTCGTGGCTCACCGTGTGGGCCACGTAGGTCCCGATGCGCATGGACTCGCCGCGCCCCGTGGCGCCCAGCTCCCGCACCCCCGCGATCTCCGCCCCGAAGCGCACGCACCGGGTGCAGTGGATGCAGCGGGTCATGTCGGTTGCGATCAGGGGGCCCAGGTCCTCGTCCTTGACCACCCGCTTGCGCTCGGCGAAGCGCGAGACGTCGCCGCCGTAGCCCATCGCCACGTCCTGGAGCTCGCACTCCCCGCCCTGGTCGCAGATCGGGCAGTCGAGGGGATGGTTGATCAGCAGGAACTCCATGGTGCCCCGCTGGGCGTCCAGGGCCTTCGGGGAGCGGGTCTGGACCTTCATGCCGTCGGCCACGGGGGTGGCACAGGCGGGGACGGGCTTGGGGAAGGGCCGCCCGCCCTGCTCCGCCTCCACCAGACACATCCGGCAGTTGGCGGCGACCGAGAGCTTCTCGTGATAGCAGAAGCGCGGGATAGCGATGCCCTCGCGGTCGGCGACCGCGATGATCATCTCGCCCGGCACCGCCGCGCACGGGCGACCGTCGATCTCGATGGTGATCTTGTCCGTCATTCCGCTCTCTCGATCGGCGCCTCAGCCCGGATCCACTCGGATCGAGCCGGGACGCGAAACGACTCCCAGAGGCGCCGGGCGGTGCCGGCTGTGGGGCCGGCCACCCGAGCTTCTCGTGCTATCTGTAGGTCGGACTTCAGTCCGACCAGGATCTCTCGGATACGTGCCTGCGCCTGTGTCGGGCTGAAGCTCGACCTACAGACGGGGGACCCGCACCGCCCGCCTCAAGCGGCGGCGGCCCCCTGCGAAATCAGCGCCTCGAACTCGGGCCGGTAGTGCTTCAGGAAGCTCTGCACGGGCATCGCCGCCGCGTCCCCCAGGGCGCAGATGGTACGACCCCCGATGCGGCCCGCCACGCTGTCCAGCAGATCCAGGTCCTCCATGCGGCCCTGGCCGTCCAGGATCCGCCGCAGCACCCGCGCCAGCCAACCGGTCCCCTCGCGGCAGGGCGTGCACTGGCCGCAGGACTCGTGCATGTAGAAGTGGGCGAGGTTGTACAGGACCTTGACCATGTTGGTCCCCTCGGCGATCACGATCACCGCCCCGGAGCCCAGCATCGAGCCCGCCTTGGCGATCGAGTCGTAGTCCATGTCGGTCTGCATCATCAGGTCCCCCGGCACCACCGGCACCGAGGACCCGCCCGGGATCACCGCCTTCAGGGCCCGGCCGTCCTTGACACCACCCGCCATGTCCAACAGGTCCCGGAAGGGGGTGCCGAGGGGCACCTCCACGTTGCAGGGGTTGTTCACGTGGCCGGTGATGGAGAAGAGCTTGGGCCCACCATTGTTGGGCCGCCCCTGCTCCAGGAACCACTGACCGCCCTTCTCCAGGATCACGGGGATGGAGGCCAGGGACTCGGTGTTGTTGATGGTCGTGGGCCTGCCGTAGAGCCCTGCCTGAGCCGGGAAGGGCGGCTTGTAGCGGGGCTGCCCCTTCTTGCCCTCAATGGACTCCAGGAGCGCCGTCTCCTCACCGCAGATATAGGCCCCGGCCCCGCAATGGGTGTAGAGGTCGAAATCCACCCCGGAGCCCTGGAGGTCCCGGCCGAGCAGGCCTGCCGCATAGGCCTCCCCGAGGGCCCCTTCGAAACGCTCGACGGGCTCGTAGAACTCGCCGCGGATGTAGTTGTAGCCGACGGTGGCGCCGATGCAGTAGCCGGCGATGGCCATCCCCTCGATCAGCTGGTGGGGATTGAAGCGCAGGATGTCCCGGTCCTTGCAGGTACCGGGCTCCCCCTCGTCCGAGTTGCAGACGATGTATTTCTGACCCGGGGCACTGCGGGGCATGAAGCTCCACTTGAGGCCGGTGGGAAAGCCGGCGCCGCCGCGCCCGCGCAGGCTCGAGAGCTTGACCTCCTCGATCAGGGTCGCCGGGTCGGGCTTCTCTTTGAGGATCCGCTCCCACTGCGCATAGCCGCCAACGCCGCGATAGGCGTCCAGGGTGAATCGCTCACCCGGCGGCAAGTGCATGGTGCGGAAGCACACGGTGTCCTGGCGCTCGACCATCGGATACTCCAGGGGCCCTACTCCAGATCCTCGATCAGCGCGTCGAGGGACTCGGGGGTGAGCCGTTCATGGTAGGTCTTGCCGATCAGCACCGCCGGGGCATCCTTGCAGGCGCCCAGGCACTCCACCTCCTTGAAGGTGAAGCGACCGTCCTGGGTGGTCTCCCCGGGCTGGACGCCGTACTTGTGCTCCACGTGGTGGATCAGCTCCTCGGACCCGTTCAGCATGCAGGAGATGCTATTGCACACGCACACCTTGTGCTTGGCCGTGGGGGCCAGGTCATACATGCCGTAGAAGCTCGCCACCTCGTAGACGGACACCTCGGGCATGTCCAGATACGCGGCCACATCGTCCATCAGCTCGCGGCTGAGCCAGCCGCCGTTGTGCTCCTGGACAATGGTCAGGGCAGGCATCACCGCGGACTGCTTCCATTCCGCCGGGTACTTGGCGATGTGCACGTCGATGGCGGCGCGGACCTCGGGGGTGAACAGGGTCGACTTGTCGCGGTCATGGATCACCGCCAGGGGGGCTTCGCGGAAGCTCATCGGTCAATCTCCCCGAAGACGATGTCCAGGGTCCCGATGATGGCCACCACGTCGGCCAGCATGTGCCCCTTGGCCATCTCGTCCAGTGCCGCCAGGTGCGGAAAGCCCGGCGCCCGGACCTTGAGCCGATAGGGCTTGTTGGCCCCATCGGAGACGATGTAGCAGCCGAACTCCCCCTTGGGGGCCTCCACCGCCGCGTAGACCTCGCCGGCGGGGGTGCAGTACCCCTCGGTGAAGAGCTTAAAGTGATGGATGAGGGCCTCCATGTCGTCCTTCATCGCCTCCCGACTCGGCGGCATGATCTTGTGATCATCCACCGCGACGGGCCCCGGATGCCGGCGCAGCCAGTCGATGCATTGGCGGATGATGCGGTTGGACTGACGCATCTCCTCCACCCGCACCAGATAGCGGTCGTAGCAGTCGCCGTTGACCCCGACGGGGATGTCGAAGTCCATCTTGTCGTAGGCGGCGTAGGGCTGCTTCTTGCGCAGGTCCCACTCGATCCCGGACCCGCGGATCATCGGACCGGTGAAGCCGAGCTGCAGCGCACGCTCCGGCGACACGACGCCGATCCCGACGGTGCGCTGCTTCCAGATCCGGTTGTCCGTCAGCAGGGTCTCGTACTCGTCCACCAGGCCCGGGAAGCGCTCGGTGAAGTCCTCGATGAAGTCCAGCAGGGAGCCCTGACGGGCCCGGTTGCGCGCCTCGATGTCCTTGGCCGAGTGCCACTTGGTCCCGCCCGGCTGATATTGGGGCATGCGCTCCGGCAGATCCCGGTAGACCCCGCCAGGGCGGTAGTAGGTCGCGTGCATGCGCGCGCCCGAGACCGCCTCGTAGCAGTCCATCAGGTCCTCGCGCTCCCGGAAGCAGTAGAGGAAGACCGACATGGCGCCCACGTCCAGGGCATGGGCCCCGAGCCACATCAGATGGTTCAGGATGCGGGTGATCTCGTCGTACATCGTGCGGATGTACTGGGCCCGCTCCGGGACCTGGACACCGAGGAGCTTCTCGATGGCACGCACGTAGCCGTGCTCGTTGCACATCATGGACACGTAGTCCAGACGGTCCATGTAGCCGATGCTCTGGTTGTAGGGCTTGGACTCGGCGAGCTTCTCGGTGGCGCGGTGGAGCAGACCGATGTGCGGATCGGCGCGCTCGATCACCTCGCCGTCCATCTCCAGCACCAGCCGCAGCACCCCATGAGCGGCGGGGTGCTGGGGACCGAAGTTCAGGGTGTAGTTGCGGATCTCAGGCATTGGACGCCCCCGCTTGGCCGCTCTCCGCAGCAGGACGCGCGTAACGGCTGTCCTCCCGGATCACCTTGGGCACCAGGACCCGTGGCTCGATGGAGACGGGCTCGTAGACCACCCGCCGCTGGGCCGGGTCGTAGCGCATCTCCACCTGGCCGGAGAGGGGGAAGTCCTTGCGGAACGGGTGGCCCACGAAGCCATAGTCGGTGAGGATACGCCGCAGGTCCGGATGCCCCCGGAACAGGATCCCGTAGAGATCGAAGGCCTCCCGCTCGAACCAGTTGGCGCCCGCCCATACCGGGATCACCGAATCCACCATGGGAGCGGAGCCCCCCGCGTAGACGCGAAGCCGCAGACGCCGGTTGTGCACCAGCGACAGCAGGTGATAGACCACCGCGAAGCGCCTGGGGTCGTCCACTACCAGGTCCAGCTCCCGATCGACCCCCCGGCCGAAACCGGTCGTGGAGGCCTCCTCGGTCTCCCACTCCGCCTTGCCGTAGGCCGCGTAGTCGACACCGCAGAGGTCGATGAGCTGCTCGAAGCGCAGGGTCGGATGGTCCCGCAGCGCCCAACAGACCGCGAGCAGGTTCTCCGCGGGCACATCCAGGGTGAGCTCGCCGTGCGCCGTGAGGGTCTCACAGCCGTACTCGGCAAGGGGCTTCGCGAGGTCATCGGCAAGCTGGGCCGGACCGACGACATGCGTAGTGGGGGGGGTGGCCATGGATGGAGGAAACGGCTCAGCGGGCGATGGTGTTGGTACGCCGAATCTTGTTCTGCAGCTGGAGGATGCCGTAGAGCAGGGCTTCCGCCGTAGGCGGACAACCGGGCACATAGACATCCACCGGCACGATGCGGTCGCAACCGCGCACCACCGAGTAGGAGTAGTGGTAGTAACCGCCGCCGTTGGCGCAGGACCCCATGGAGATCACCCAGCGGGGCTCGGCCATCTGGTCGTAGACCCTGCGCAGGGCCGGGGCCATCTTGTTGACCAGGGTGCCGGCCACGATCATCACGTCCGACTGCCGAGGGCTCGGCCGGAAGATGATCCCGAAGCGGTCCAGGTCGTAGCGAGCCGCCCCCGCGTGCATCATCTCCACCG
>JBAPYD010000480.1:0-6752 GCA_049284555.1 Chromatiaceae bacterium
TCGACGATTTTGCTTGCGCCATTGTCTCGCTTGGTGAGCTCGATGACGACCTCGTCGCTCTTGATGGTCCTCCATGTTATTCCAAAGAGGTCAGCCCCTGATACAGCCGACACGCCATTGCGCACAAACCGAAACGCTCTCGCTTCCACGCTGTCTTCGCCAGATTTCTCCTCGAAGGGCGGCGGGGCAGTGACTTGTATGAGCAGACGTGCCGACGCGCTTTTTCCCTTGCGATCGGTGACCAGTAGCTCAAACGCAAAGGTTCCTGCTTCCTCAACCTTCTCATTGATATAGTTCTGGAAATTCAAAGTAACGTCCGTTTGGTGTCTTACTTGCGTCTTGAGGCCGAAGAGTGGGAAGTGTGCCATCTCCGGGGTGGTGGCGAGATCGACGGCATAAGATCGCTCCTTTACGTATAATTTCTCGATCCGGTCAGGCACCTCGAACCGCACCCGGGTTCGACCGAAAGCACCCAGCAGGCCCTCTTGCGCTACCGTCATATCGAAGCCCTGGGCTGTGATTTCGGGAGTGAGCGAACCCGCCGATTGTGTTGCGCTAAAATACGTCAGCGCGATAAAGAGCAGGGCAGCCCGGGAGCAAAACGAGGGGATCATGAGTCAAGCCCTCCGTCTCCTATTTGGTGCACAGTATACCCGCGCATGGTGCGTCGCGCGTCGCCAGTGGGCGGGGCCTACTATCTTCATTATATCAGTAAGTTAAAGGTGCGCTCGGCCGGTTGGACTGCCGCGCGGGGCGTTTCGTTTTAGCCGGAGTACTTTCGCGAGGTGCGTTGGGATGTTGGCACAACTTACACTTCAAATGCGGTAAGGCAGTCCGTGACCAGATGCGAACGCAGTCAGGCCGCGTCCCTGATCACTAACTGGGGTTGTCGCGCCTGAAACCTCAGGGTGGGGTGATCGTGAACTCGATGCCGACACCGCCGTCGACGCAGCCCAGGCCATAGGCCTCGCGAAAGGCGGCCCGCGCCTGGTCCCCGGTGCAATGGGTGGGGACGACCCGCTCCACGCCGAGGTGCTGGAGGGTCTCGATGGTCGCGCGGATCTCGGCGGGACCGGCGTACATCAGGTGAAAGCCGCCGATGGCCCAGTGGATCCGCGTGCCGATTGCCCCTCTCGCGTGCTCGACGATCGGGGCGATGCCCGGGTGGGCGCAGCCGGTGACCGCTGCCGTGACATCGCCGGTGTCGATCACCATGGCATGCTCGGGCGGGTCGCTGTCGAGGAGCCCGGTGGACCAGATCCCGGGCGCAAGCTCCATCGGCTCTGACCCCACGACCGTCAGCCCGCCGCACTGGCCCCGCAGGTCGTGGATCAGGTGCTTGGAGAAGCCCTCGTGGACGACGACCCTCGCCCCCGGGGCCAGCTCCAGCACGGAGTCGAGGCCGCCCATGTGGTCCCAGTGGGGGTGGGAGAGGAAGATCAGGTCCACCGACCCGGGCTTGAGCCCCAGCGCGGCCATGTTCCGGAGCAGCACCCGGCCGTTGCTGCCGGTGTCGAACAGGATGGTCTGCCCCGGCAGCCGCAGGAGTGCCGCGAATCCCCACAGGCTCTCCAGTCCTTGGAGCCCGGGGTAGTTGTCGAAGACGATGGTCATGCTCGGGTGGGTCATGGTCATCCCCCGCCGGTCGGCTGACTGGAAGGGGAGATTGTCCCCCGGACGCGCATTCCGGAGCATTGGCATTTGCCGTCAGCGCTGCCGCGCGACACGCGGTGGACTCGAACGGCTCGGGCATGGGCTTGACCCCCTGCCGAACTCGGAGCAACCGTGTCTGCCCGGTGGCGGTGCGTTCTGGACTCCAAGATAGCTCGGAGGCGATACCCCCCTTTTGGTGAGGGGCCTAACAAGTCTCCGCTCGACTAGACTCCACCTACCCCAGGGCTCTGCGAGCAGAGCCCGCCCGGGAAGCCCTACACCCCAGCGTTTTCCGGTACAGCCAAGCTAACTGTAAGGACTGGACCATGACTGACTCACCCGTTGCCGTCGTCACCGGCGCCAATCGCGGACTGGGACTCGAGACCTGCCGTCAGCTCGCGGCGCGCGGCTACCGCGTGGTGCTCACCGCCCGCCGGGAGGCGGAGGGACGCGCCGCGGCCGAGGGGCTGGCCGCCCAGGGGCTCGACGTTCGATTCCACGCCCTGGACGTGACGGACCCCGCCTCCGTGCGCCGATTGCGGGACGACCTGAAGGCCGAGCACGGCCGCATCGACTGCCTGGTGAACAATGCCGGGATCTTCCCCGACCGGGACCCGGGCGACCAGGGCTCCAGCATCTTCGACGCCGCGCTCGACACCGTGCGGCGGGGCCTGGAGACCAACACGCTTGGGGCGCTTCAGGTATGTCAGGCCCTGATCCCATTGATGGAGGGCCGGGGTCGGGTGGTCAACGTCTCCTCGGGGATGGGGCAGCTCAGCGACATGAACGGCTGCTGCCCCGGCTATCGGCTCTCCAAGACGGCCCTCAACGCCGTGACCCGGATCCTGGCCGACGAGCTGCGGGGCACCGGGGTCAAGGTCAACTCGGTCTGTCCGGGCTGGGTGCAGACCGACATGGGCGGCCCGGAGGCGCAGCTTCCAGTGGAGGAGGGCGCCCACGGCATCGTCTGGGCCGCGACCCTGCCGGACGACGGTCCGAGCGGCGGCTTCTTCCGCCATGGGGAGCCCATCCCCTGGTAGAGGGCGCTGCAAAAGCCCCTCGCCCCAGAGGGGAGAGGGGGTGGGGTGAGGGGAGAAGAATGAGATGGACGGTCTCTACCCCCACCCTAACCCTCCCCCCGCAAGGGGGAGGGGATTTTTGCGACACCCCCCGGAGGGGAGCGGGGTTTGGGTGAGGGGCGAAGCGCGCAAGCTGTTGTTTCGCCGACGACCATGCCGGCCGATCACTCCCCCGGACGGGAAACGCAATACTCCCGCCTTTCCCTAGAAGTAATAGAACAGCAGCGAGAGTCCGAGCAGCGCCGCGACCCACAACACCATACTGCCCGTGGGCCAGCTTCCCCCCAGACCCCCATAGGAGCCGTGGTGGCGGGCCAGGTCCCGCAGGGCCCAGTCGATCGCAGCCTTTGCCTGGTCGCGCAGCGCGCGGTCGATCGGCGCTACCTTGGCCATGACCGCGTGCACCGCGTTCGGTGCCAGGCGCCGGTAGAGCCAGTCCACGTCGAGATTGACCGACCTCAGCTCCGGTGGATAGATGCCGGCGAGCTTGAGCCAGGTGAAGGCCAGCGCGGAGAACGCCAGCAATTGCAGCTGCGCCAGCACGTGGGTGGCATCGTAGGGCGAGTAGCCGGTGTCGTAGGGCAGCATGCCATAGAGGAAGGCGGGGAAGCTCCCGATACCGACGCAGAGCAGCGCGGCGATGGTCATCGCGATCAGCATGTTCGGCGGCGGCTCGTGGGCCGTGGCGACGTGCTTGGAGTCGTGCGCGAAGAAGGCGAAGAACGGGATCTTGATCCCCGCATGATGGAACACGCCGGCGGAGGCGAACAGCAGCGCCAGCCAGATGAACGAGTAGCCCTCCTCGATCGCCGCCGTGACCACCATGGACTTGCTGACGAACCCGCTGAACAGCGGGAAGGCCGAGATGGACGCGGCGCCGACCATGCACAGGATCGTGGTCTTCGGCATCTTCTTGTATAGCCCGCCCAGCTCGGAGCCTCGCATCTCGCCGGTGACGTGGAGCACGGCGCCCATGCTCATCATCAACAGGCCCTTGAAGATCACGTCGTTGAAAGCGTGCGCGACGGCGCCGTTCAGCGCCAGCTCGGTGCCGATACCGATTCCCACCACCATGAAGCCGAGCTGGTTGATCAGGCTGTACGCCAGGACCCGCCGAAGGTCGTTCTCGATGACGGCGTAGAAGATCGGGAAACAGGTCATCAGGGCGCCGACATAGACCAACAGCTCGGTGCCCGGGAAGCCGCGCGCCAGGGCGTAGATCGCGACCTTGGTCGTGAAGGCGCTGAGGAACACGGTTCCGGTGGGCGTCGACTCCGGGTAGGAGTCGATGAGCCAGCCGTGCAGGAACGGGAACGCGCTCTTGATCCCGAACGCGACGAAGATCAGCCAGCCGCCTGGCGCATCGAGGCCGATGTAGTCGAACGTCAGGCCGCCGGCACCCTGCGCATAGACCAGGGCACCCGCCAGCAGCAGCACACCGGAGCCCACCTGCATGACCAGATACCGCATGCCCGAGGCCAGTGCCCGCTCGCTGCGCCGGGCGAAGACCAGCACCGCGGAGGTCAGCGCCAGCAGCTCCCAGTACACGAACAGCGTCAGCAGGTCGCCGGCGAGCACCGCGCCCACCGCGCTGCCGGCGTAGGCCAGCGCCGCGACGTCCTGCACGCGGTCCTTGACGTGCAGTGCGAACACGACGCCGATGAAGGCGGACAGGTGGAACAGGTAGCCGAACAGCAGCGCCAAATCGTCGACCCGCACCGGGGTCAGCGTGTAGTCGAACAGCTGAAGCGTGACCGTGGTGCCTGGTTCGAGCTGATAGAGACCCAAAGCCCCCAGCACGGGAGCGCCCAGCATGACCAGGGCGCGCTTGCGGCCGCCGAGCACCCCGGCCAGCACGGCGCCGAGAAACAGCGGCAGCGCGGGCCAGAGCTCAAACATGCCCGTTCCCGTCGTCTTCCTTCGACCCGGCCGCTGCGCTGTCCGTGGCCTCGACCGCGTCGCCGTCGTGCTCGTAGAAGTCCTCGTCGCGCATCACGAGCTTGCGCATCTCGGCCGCCAGCAGCACCAGCAGCACGCAGGAGACGAAGCCGTAAATCGCGTAGAAGCCGAACAGTTCCTCGAGCGGGTGCGACAGGTGACGGTGCACCAGGAAATCCGAGGCGAACAGCAGAATGCAGGCGAAGGCGAGGCCGCGAACGACGAGGCGTACGTTGCGCGGATTGTCGAACAGGTAGCCCTTGCCGTCTTTGCTCATCGCACCACCTCGCCGACCAATCGGTAGAGGGGCTCCGCGCAGAGGAATAGGACCACGCAGCCGGCCGTCGTGATACCGATGGCGATCAGACTCGGCAGCGGGGCCTCTCGCAGCCCGTCCGCCGGGGTCGGTGGGGCGAGGAAGAAGCCCCTTACCGGAATGCTCACCAGATAGGCCACGTTGAGCAGCGAGCTGACCAGCAGCACCGCGGTGAGCATCCACAGCCCGGTGTCCAGGGTGCCCTGCACCAGCCACCACTTGCTCCAGGTGCCGCCGAACGGCGGCAGGCCAACGATGGACAGGGCGCCGACCAGGAACGCGAGCATGGTCAGGGGCATGGTGCGGCCGAGGCCGTCGAGCTCGCTGACCCGGGTCTTGTGCGCTGCGACCAGGATGGCGCCGGCGCAAAAGAACAGGGTGATCTTGCCGAACGCGTGCATCACCATGTGCATCCCGCCGCCGACCACGCCGGCGGCGACGCCGAGCATGGCGCCGAGGATGATGTAGCTGAGCTGGCTGATGGTCGAATAGGCCAGCCGCGCCTTCAGGTTGTCCTTGGTCATCGCCACCAGCGAGCCGAGCAGGATGGTCAGCGCCGCCAACGCCGCCAGCCAGTCCGCGGCCGCCAGCTCGGCGACGGTATCGATGCCGAACAGGTACACCACGACCTTCAGGATCGTGAACACGCCGGCCTTGACCACCGCGACCGCGTGCAGCAGTGCCGAGACCGGGGTCGGGGCGACCATCGCGGCCGGCAGCCAGCGATGGAATGGCATCAGTGCCGCCTTGGCGGTGCCGATGACGTACAGCACCAGCAGCAGGTCGAGCACGAAGGCACTCTCGTCGCCGAACACCCCGCCGGGGGTGAACTCGAGCGTGCCGGTCAGCCACCAGGTCCAGATCATCGCCAGCAGCAGGAAGACGATGGACGTGCCCATCAGCAGGCCGAGGTAGACGCGCCCGGCGCGCCGGGCCGAGTCGGTGCCGGCGTGCGTGACCAGCGGATAGGTCGAGACGGTGAGAACCTCGTAGAATACGAACAGCGTGAACATGTTCGCCGCCAGCGCGATGCCCATGGCAGCGCTGATGGACACCGCGAACGCGGCGTAGAAGCGGGTCTGGTTCTCCTCGTGGTGGGCGCGCATGTATCCGATGGCGTACACGGAGGTCACCGGCCACAGGAAGCCCGCCACCAGCGCGAACATCAGCCCCAGCGGTTCCGGTGACAGGGCCAACGCCAGGCCATCGATGGGCTCGGCCAACACCAGGCGCGGCGCATCGGCCCAATCCACCGTCAGGGCGAGCGCGGCGACCAGCACGAACAGCACCGCACCGGAGGCCACCGTGACCGTCTCGCGCCGGTTCGGGTCACGCCCGCAGTAGACCACGCCCGCCGCCGTCACCAGGGGCAGCAGGAGGATCAGCGCGAGCAGCAGCGTCCCGATCACTCGCCACCCCCCATCAACAGCGCGGCCACCCGCTGCGCGCTGCCGACGCTCAAGTGCGTGTCGACGCCAAAGTAGATGTTCGCCCCTACCAGCAGCCAGATGGGCGCGAGCATCGACAGCGGCGCCTCACGAGGCGCCGGCGCGTCCGCGGCCGGGCGTAGCAGGTAGGCGACCTCGACCAGCCGCCAGACGTACACCAGCGCGAGCACCGAGCCGATCAGGACGATCACGGCCAACGGCCACCAGCCGCGCTCGATGAGCGCAAGGACCAGGTACCACTTGCTGGTGAACCCCACCGTCGGCGGGACGCCGATGAGGCTCAGGCCACCGATGACGATCGCGGCCATGGTCCAGGGC
>JBAPYD010000481.1:0-3972 GCA_049284555.1 Chromatiaceae bacterium
CCGGACAATCATCCTCTCCATGAGGCCGTCGCAAAGGCGATTCTGGGTCTTTATCCGTATCAATTGCGCCGCGCCTGGGATCGGCAGTTGTTCTCGGGGACCGGGCCGGCACCGATTACGGTTGCAACGGAATCGGAGATGATCGAGCGAGTAGGGAGAACACCTGGGGCAATTGGGTATGCTCATTCGGACGCATTGGATGCATCGGTGCGCCGGCTGGAGGTTCGCTAGGGTGGGCGGAAAGCAGATATCAACGCTTGCGCTCTTGGCTCTCAGCTGCGATACAAGCGTTGCGGGTCCGTCCGCCTGGGAGCGACTACAGGTTCATGGATTCGCGAGCCAGGCGGTCGTGCAGACGAGCGACAACCGATACTTTGGCGACAGTTCGAACACCTCCTTCGACTTCACGGAGCTGGGGCTGAACGCCTCCTACCAGGTCAGTAACGAGATCGTTGTTTCCGGACAGCTCTTGTCGCGTCGTGCAGGTGAGATGTACGACGGCACGCCTTCGATCGATTATGCGCTGGTCGATCTGAGGCTGTCCTCCGCATTGGATCGCCGAGTGGGTCTTCGGCTTGGTCGGATTAAGAATCCCCTGGGCCTCTACAATGAGACACGGGATGTTCCTTTTACACGACCCAGTATTTTTCTGCCCCAGAGTGTCTATTTCGATAAGATTCGCAACGTCTTGCTGTCTTCGGATGGGGCGATGTTCTATGCGGAGTCATTTCAAGACTGGGGTAATCTTTCGCTAACGCTGGGAATCGGGGAGTCCGTTATCGACGAGAACGTGGAGTGGACGTTCCTCGGAAGTGATTTCCCGGGAGACCTTGATTCCGGTGAAGCGAACAAGATCGCCAGCATTTGGTATTATACTCCCGATGAACGCGCTAAAGTAGGGCTCAGTGGCTTGAAGTCCTCGCTGCGTTTCAAACCCGACGCGCTCTCGTTTTTGGATTCCGGAGACATCGACGTCTTCTATTGGATCGCCTCGCTACAATACAACACGGAGGACGTCAGCCTCTCCGCCGAGTACGCACGTATTCCAATAGACTGGAGGAACTTCGGACCTTACTTTCCATTGGATCAGGCCGAGAGCGAGGGGTATTACTTTCAAGGAGCCTATCGCGTGGCACCCAATGTGGAGTTGATGTTGCGTTATGAGGAAGGGTTTGCTGATCGTAATGACCGCAGCGGGGCGCGCTCCTCGGCGCTGACTGGTGGCGCGACTCCGCCATTTGACTTCTATTCACGGGCCTGGACCGCGGGACTGCGGTGGGACATCTTGCCGAACGTCATGCTTCGGCTCGAGTATCAGCGGCAGCAGGGTACATACGCGCTGTCGTTTCGGGAGAATCCAGATGCCGGCGGACTCGTTGAGGACTGGGATGCCTTCGCCGCTTCAATCTCCGTGCGCTTCTGAGTGATGGCGATGGTCAGGGAAGCGTTCGCCGCCCCCTCATCTCGCTTTCTGAGCCTGCGGTGGAAGGCGTTGACGGCGCTTAGCCTGGTGCTGGTTCTGGTGAATGCCTCCCTGGCCTATCTTGCCTATCGCCAGTCCGCCCGCCAGTTCGAGCTGCAGCAGACCGAGGTGAGAGAGCGGCAAGGTCGGCAGCTGCGAGCGATGGTGTCGGGGCATGCGGTGGAGATGTCCCGGCTTGCCACGCTGGTTCCGCTGATGGGCCCCGATCCACCGCTGGAGGACCTCTCGGCTCAGCTGGGGCAATCCCTGCAGAACAACGGCGCGATGCTGGATGTGGAGTGGGACATCCGCTCGGTGCACTGGCTGCCCCATGGACGCGAGGCCTCCATTGCTTGGCCGGAAGGGGCGGAGCCGCTGCCGGGGCAGTTGGTCTCGAGAATCATGGACTCGCCGGAGAGACACACGACGCTCCTGGCGTGTGCGTCGGAGTGCCGGCAATACCTGGCGGTCCCCTTGTTGTGGAATGGGGCTTACGGGGGCAACCTGATCTTGGCGCGCTCGTTGGCGGATTCGCTGCTCGCCTTCCATGAGCTGACCGGGGCGGAGGTTGCGGTGCTGGCGAGCCAAGCCGGGGGCGAGGAACGCGAGCGCATGGCTTCGGAGCGCTCCGCGGGGGAGCCTTTCCCAGCCATCACGCATGCGGAGCGATCGGAGCCGATCCTGTCTGCGGTCGTGGACGGCATGGCTCCCCGGGAAGGTCGCGATGCGCCAGTTCTTGCGCAGCGAGACGGAGCCTGTTTTGAAGTGTTTCGAGTCCCGTCCCTTGCGGACGGGATCGATGCCTTCGTCATCAACGACGTCACTGCACAACAGGTGGCGATCGGGCAGGCCGCCCGTTTCAGCATCGCCATCGGTATCATCGGACTGCTTCTATCGGAGGGGCTGTTGCTGTTCATGCTCAAGCGGCCCCTGTCACGCCTCCGGCGTATCGCCTCCGCCTTGCCGCTTCTCGCCGAGAATCGGTACCGGGACCTCAGGGAGCGCTTACCCCAAACCCGTAGCGTCCAAGTTGTATCGGACGAGATGGACCTGATGGTCGGTACGGTGGGCCGCCTGACCGACCGCATGGAGTCCCTGCAACGCGATCGGGAGCAGGCGGAGGCTCGCTTGGTCTGGTTGGCGGACCATGATCCACTGACGCAGCTGCTCAACCGCCGCAGGTTCCACGCGGACTTCGAACGGGTCCTGGATCAGGCGGCCCGCTATGGTCACCAGGGCGCGATCCTTTACTTCGACCTGGACCAGTTCAAGGACGTGAACGACATCAGTGGGCACCAGGTGGGCGATGTCTTGCTGCAGCGGGTCGCCGAGCAGCTTCAGGCCCTTACCCGCCCCTCCGATATCCTGGCCCGACTCGGGGGGGACGAATTCGCCTGGTTGCTCCCCGAGGCCACCGCGCAACAGGCGATCGAGGTGGCCGAGGCGGCCCAACAGATCATTCGTTCCATCGTCATGTATGCGCGGAGCCGTTGTCATCAGGTCTCGGCGAGCATCGGCATCGTCCTCTTCCCCGAGCAGGGAGGCGAGACCCATCAGCTCATGGCCAACGCGGACCTGGCGATGTATCAGGCCAAGGAGAAGGGTAGGGGGCGTTGGCACCTCTTCTCGGTCGAAGACCAATCCCGAGAGCGGGCGGATGCGCGAGTGCTGTGGGGGCAGCACATCGCCGAGGCCTTGTCCCAGGACCGATTCGAGCTGCGATATCAACCCATCGTGGAGGTCGCCACGGGCCAGGTCGTCCATTATGAGGCGCTACTGAGAATGCGTGATGCAGAAGGGGGCATGGTCTACCCGGACCGCTTCGTGCCCGTCGCCGAGAAGACCGGTCAGATCCAGGCGATCGACCACTGGGTCCTGTCCCACGCGCTGGCGATCATGGGGGCGAGGCCGGGGTTGCAGCTCTCGGTGAACCTATCTGCCAACGCGATGGACGATCCGCTGCTCCTGCCGGATATCGAGCAGCTGTTGAAGCACTTTGGCGTAGACCCAGGGCGTCTCACCTTCGAGATCACCGAGACCGCCGCAATCAACAGCATCCTACGTGCCACCCGCCTGATGTTGGGGATCCAGCGCCTGGGCTGTCGTTTCGCGCTGGACGACTTTGGCAGCGGGTACGCCTCCTACGCCTACCTGCGGCAACTCCCTGTAGACGACGTCAAGGTGGACGGGGCCTTCATCCGAAACCTGTCCCGCAGCCGCGAGGACCGCATCTTCGTCAAAGCGATCACCGACATTGCCCACGGCATGGGCAAGCGGGTCATCGCCGAGTTCGTGGAGGATGGGGACATCCTGCAGGTCCTGGAGGAGCTGGGTGTCGACTTTGCCCAGGGATATCACTTCGGTCGGCCGGTGCCGCTGTCTGAATGCCGGATCGCGCCTCCGGTCAAGGCCGCCCGGCGCGTGGTCTGAGGGGTCCGAGTCCGGGCGGAACCGCGTCCCCGGCGGCCGCTTCGCGGGCTTGACACTAAGCCTCTGAATCTGCAAGATTC
>JBAPYD010000482.1:0-3261 GCA_049284555.1 Chromatiaceae bacterium
GGCCGGGCCGGCGCCGCCGGGGCGGGCTCCACGGACAGGAGTTCCACCTCGTAGACCACGGCGCTGTTTGGCGGGATGCGCTTGTCGCGGGGGCTCTTTCCGAATGCCAGGTTCGGCGGAATGTAGAGCTCCCACTTGGCGCCCTCCTTCATCAGCTGGATCCCCTCACGCCAGCCCTTGATCAGCCGATTGACCCGGAGCTTGGCAGGCTCACCACCCGCGTCGGTGCTGTCGAACTCGCCGCCGTCGATGAGGCTCCCCCGGTAGTTGACGGTGGCCAGGCTGTTGGCTCCCGGGGACTTGCCCTCGCCGGCGCGAATCTCCTTGTACAGCAGTCCGCTGGGGAGGCTCTTGACCCCCTCCTGTTTCGCGACCTCGGCCAGAAGCGCCGTGGAGCGGTCGAGATTCTCCTGGGCCCGTGTCTCCTTGATCTCGCGCAGGGCCTTTAAGCGCGCCGAGGACGTCACCTGGGGCTTGGCCCCGGAGACGGCATCTTCGACGCCCTTGAGCAGCGCCTCCGGAACCGGCATCAGGTCATCCCGCTTGAGGTCCTCGCCGAGCTCGTAGCCGAGGCTGTAGTTGATCATATCGAGCTTGGAGCTGATCGAGGCCGCGGCGGGGGATGCAGACCCGGTTACGGGTCGGACCTCGGCCCCGGGAGATCCCGCCTCGGCGGCGGCCCCGCCCTGGGCAACCGGCTCGGATGGCGCGCCGACCGCGCCCATCCCGTACCAAAGTGCGAGCAGAGACGTCGCAATTAACGAGTGCTTCATTGTGGTTTGGGTCCCAATGATGATGGGTTGATTTGATCTCGGCCTGGGAGTGACCGGGTCGCACCCCGCCCCCCCGTGCCCTGGTCTGGCGCGGCGGCTATCGGAGATTGCGTTGTGCCTGTGGCTCACGGTCGCCGGGCGACACTGGAAAACGGGCGACCCACGGCACGGCGAATTCTATACGGGACGCGGGTGCGAGGGCGACAACGCCGTCCGCGCGCGACCCACGGGTCGGCTAACCTCGACGCATTGCGGGACACGAGGAGTGAATGACATGCGGAAGCTCGCTTTGCTCGCGCTGATGCCTTTGACGCTCGCGGGATTTGCCGACGCGGCTGGTCCTTGCGGCGGCTTTGGGGCTCCGGGCTATGGTTTGGAAGGCCCGGGCGATTGGCTGGGCTATCCTGACTATGGCGTTTGGGGTCGCGGTTGCGTTCCCGGCGGACCAGGTACGGGCCTGGCCCCGGCTGCGGGCCTGGCTATCCCGGCTATGGAATCGGCGGTCCGGTTATGGGGGCGGCCTATCCGTCGATGTGCCGGCATGTTCAGTCACCTCAGCTGACTGAACATGGAGCGATTCGGATATCGCATCTTCCAATCGGGCGCTGATCGAATGCCAGGATGGCATTTGATCCGAATCCTCTGAGGGGAGTGCCGGTTGCTGAAGCGGCCGATCAATTTCATCCTGCCAGTTGGCCAGCGCGCGTCTCAAGGTGCGTGAGTCTCGGGACGCTTCAGCTTCAAGCTGGGAAGGGCTATGAAACTGCCGGGCCATCCCTGGCCCTCTGGAAGCGCAATCAATCAGCGCCTCTCTTGCTCAAGCCACGCCAGTCTTTATTCGAGAGGCGCGGCGCCTTCCGATTATTGAAGGTAATTGCATTCCACCACGATGACCATGCCCTCTTCGTCCGGCAGGGCCTCGACGGAGTCGGCGCTGGTGCCGGCGGGGCACTTCACCATGAGCGAGCGCTCCGTGTCGTCCGTATTCGATACGCCCAGCCAGGATTCTTCAGGAGCCCCTTGGCGCTTGGTATCGCCACCGGCCATTGCCGCCGCGGATACGACCAAAAGGGCTGCTGCAAAAATGGCTTTCATTGAAATCTCCGAGATCATTGCTAAACGCGAGTGCCATTCTATTGAGAGCGGGCGCGCTCCAGTGTGAGGCGTATCGCGTCTGCTATCCGGGTCATCCAATTCCAGGGATGGCGTTTATTCTTCTAGATCCCTGCCGCATTTCACCCGGGGAAATGAGAAATGGAGCCGTTATCGGCGTGCTCCGGCGCAAGGTTTGACCATTCGGCGCATTGCGAATTGTCAATAACCCAGTCGGTGGTCGGGTTTGTAGGGGCTGCTGACCGATTGCGGTTGCGGTGGGGGGCGGGGATGAGCGGCGAATGCGAGCAGACGCTGACGGGCTCACCAGGGCGGCATTGGATGGGCGTCTCCCCGCGGGTGCGGCCCTACCGACGCTGGCGGCCGGTCTCGTGGAGCGCGCTTCGGATCGCCTCCCGAACGGCGTCGGTAGCCTGGAGCACCTCGTTGTTCCAGAAACGCAAAACCCGGTAGCCCTGGCCGTTCAGCCAAGCCGTCCTCGCCTCGTCCCGGACGCGCCGCCCAGCGTGCTGACCGCCGTCGATCTCGACCACCACCCGCGCCTCGATGCAGACGAAGTCGACGATGAAGCGACCGATTGGGTGCTGGCGGCGGAACTTGAAGCCGTCCAGCTCCCGCTGGCGCAGCTGCGCCCAGAGCAGCCGCTCGGCGAAGGTCATCTCGCGGCGCAATCTGCGGGCGGTCGCCTTGGTGGTTGAGCTGGTGCGGGTGATGTCAATTGCTCCTTCGCGTTGCCGTTGCGGGGCGTCGTGCCGCGCAGATCGAGGTCCAGGCCGGGACGCGCCACCTCTCCAACTCCTTCCTGCTCCGGAGGGGGGACAGACGCAGCGCCTTCTCCAGCTCCTTCCCCCTCCGAGGGGGAAGGTTGGGATGGGGGTTCAACCCGCCGCCGCGATGGTTGGCACCCGGACGCTGCCGGGACCCCCCACCTAGCCTCCCCCCTTTCGAGGGGGGAGGGACAGGGGTGTTGCCTTCGCCAACACCTTCCTCCTCAGGAGGGGGGCAGGAGGGGGGAGGGACAGACGCAGCGCCTTCTCCAGCTCCTTCCCCCTCCGAGGGGGAAGGTTGGGATGGGGGTTCACAATCCGCATCCTCGCGACGTCACGGTTCCCCCATCTTGCGTCTGGCCCTTGTGCACCTCGTCACAAAACTGCGATACATTTGCGCCCCGGCCGCGCGACCCCGGCGTCAGGCTATCGTGGACGCGGCCCTTCTTAACAGTGCACCGAGTTGAGTCATGACCAGCAAAGGAACCACAAGAACCCGTTTATCCGTCCTCGTCGCCCTTGCCGCCCTCGGGGCGTCCCCGCGCCTGAGCGCCGCGGACGCGAGTCCCGAGGGGGCCAAGCCGATCGTCGAGCCAGCGCCACCGGCC
>JBAPYD010000483.1:0-2987 GCA_049284555.1 Chromatiaceae bacterium
GCCCCTTCAAGCGCAAGGGCCAGCCGAAGGCTGAGTCCGCGCCCCCGGCGGCCTGCATGGCGCTGCTTCGCTAGGGAAGCGCCGACCGATCGCGCTTCCCGCGCGGGGCACGGATGCCCCCGTGCTCAACTTTCGCTCGCCGGCGCGAGGGCGCGCCGCAGGGCGGCCTCCACCGCCTTTGGGTCCACCGGGAAGGGGATCGCCTCGAAGATGGGAAAGCGGGCCATGAGCAGGTCGAGCTTGGGCCTGACCTCGGGGAGGTAGAAGCAGATCACCCGCACCCCCGGATGGCGCTGGAGGATGGCCATCAGGGTCTCCAGGTTGCTGGTGCGGTCCCGAAAGTCGGACTGGAAGTTGTACTCGGCGACGATGATGTCCGGAACGCGCCGCTTCAGCGCCGCCTGGGCCTTGCGCTGGGAGGTCACCACCTCGAAGTCCAGCCCGAGCTGTCGATAGAGCGGGGTCAGGTTCGGATAGCCCCCCAGCTCGACGATGGCCAGCAGGGTCGGTGTGGGCTCGGCCATCAGGCGAAGATCACCCAGGTGGTGGCGATGTACTTGACCCCTTCATGCAGGGTCGCCGCCCGATGCTCGTGGGTCCAGAAGGGGGGGAACAGGACCAGCTTGCCCCGCTCCGGGCGCACGCTCACCTGCTGGTAGAGGAACTCCGTCTCCCCGCCCGGGCCCGGCACGTCGTTCAGGTACCAGAGGGCGACCAGCTGACGCTGGCTGAGCTCGTGGCTGCCCCCGTCCACGTGCCAGTGATAGTACTCGCCGGGCAGATAGCGCTGGACCTGGTAGCCCTGGTCCTTGAAGGGCCCCTTGAAGTAGGGGAAGGTCTCGCGGAACTCCTTGATGGCGGCGGCCAGGGAGCGGAAGAACATCTGGTCCACGTCCTTCCACTCGGGCTTGTTGCTGACCACCAGGTCCGTGGTGCGCTTCACCTCCGCGTCCTCCGTGCGCAGCTGCCCCACGCGCCCCCGGTACTGGTGCTCGGGGTGGGCCTCGAACCGGGTGATCACCTCATCGCAGAAGGTGGGCGGCAGGGCCATGGGCCGCTCGAAGATCAGGCTGAGGGGCTTGACCTCACGGATGGTGGGCAAGGGGACGATCGTGCGTTCGGCAAGGGCATGCATGGCTATGGGACGGTCTGCAAGGAAATGCGGATCAAATGCCATCCTGGCACTTGATCCGCTCGCGCTTCAAGAGGCGCGACTCCTGAAGCGCTCCATTTTCAGCGGCTTGTCGCCACCGAAAATGCCGGGCGGTCCTTCGGCCGGACGAGAAACGCAATACCGCAGCGTTTCCCGAAGCGCCAGTCAGAACGCCATTGTCCCGAGGGCGCATCCGCGCGGTCAAATGGTTCCGGGAGCCCGGTCCGAGTTGGGGAAGCACCGACCCCTTGCGCTTACCGTTCAGGCCAAGGATGGCCTTTGATCAGCATTTCCTTTGCTCAGCCCGGGTGGGCGGCCCGAAGCTGCTCGGTGAGCTTCTCGACCTCGCGCTGCAGCTCCAGGTTCTCGAAGGGCCTCAGGGCCGGCACCTGACGGCTCATGAGCCCCTCCAGGGATCGCTGGCTGGAGCGCACCAGCCCCACCAGCTCGCCGGAGACCCGGACCGTCTCGAAGGTGTTCCAGGCCGCGGCGATGTCCTTGTCGAGCTCGGCGCGGGCCTGGCGCACCTGCTCCGCCTGATCCCGCAGGTACTGGCGATAGACGGCCGCCGCCTCCAGGGTGAGCTGCTGGGCCTCCAGGTTGGCGGCGAGGAGATCCAGCTTGGCGGGGGAGCTCCGCTGGAGCCGGCGGGTCTCGGCCATGAGGGATTGGGTGCGCGCGATGATGTCGTCGATCTGGGGCAGGTACTGCTCCCCGATGGACTCCTCGATCTGGACATGCATGCGATACAGGGCCCGCAGCAGCACCACGTACATGCCGTAGTAGCGGCGCGCACTCGCCAGGTCTTCCCCGCTCTCGTTCACCAGCTGCTCCAGCTGGGCGGTAACGGACTTGACGTTGTCGAAGAGCACGCCGAGGTCGACCATGTTGTCGCCCACGACGGTGGAGAGCAGGAACTCCACCTGCTCGTCGCTCAGCTCGACCCCGAGCGCACGCACCGCGGCGGCGAACTCGTGCTTCACCGCGTCCAGCTCCTCGCCGAGGCGGCGGATGTCGGCCTCCCGCTCCGCGATCAGCCGGTCGTAGTCCGCCACGGTGCGCTGGATTGCCGCGTCCGAGGGCGCCGAAACCCGTCGCTGCCGATAATCGGCGATGTCGGCACGGGCGCGCTCGATCTCGCGCTGAAGCCCGCGGATGCGCCCCCGGAACTGCTGGACCGGCGAGGTGGAGAGGATCTCCACGGCCTCATCGAGCAGTCCGTTGATCTTGGATTGGTTGGACTCCTGGTCCGGCCCGAACCAGCTGCTCTCGGGCAGCTCCGCCTGCCGCTCCTCGAGGGCGAGGGTCTCGTCCAGCTTGGGGACCAGGTCCCTCCAGACCGTGCCGAAGCCCCGGTCCTCCGCGGTCAGCCCCTTGGCCTCCTCGACCGCCCGCTCCGCGAGGTTACGGGAGCGGTTCCACCAGTCATCGGCGGTCTCACGGACGCGTCCCCAAACCTCGGAGGCCGTCGAGTCGGCGGGCGCGGCCGGCTCGGTTTCAACCGGAGGCACCGCCTCGACCGAGGGCGCTTGTGCCGTGGAGGTCGACGGCAGGACCAGGACAAGGGCCCAGAGTCCGCCAATCAGTACGGGCCAGAAGACCCCGGGCTTCGGGGCCGGTCGGGTGGGTCGGGAGGACATCGGTGACGGAGACAGTGCGCATGGGAAGACGGAACGGGCCCATGAGTCTAGCCGAAGCGCCACGGATACACCGCCATTTGTGTCGCCGCCTCCGACTTTGCTAACCTCTCCCGACGGTCCCAGACTTGGGCCCGTCACCCATGGTGGTCGGCGTCGGTCCCCCCGCGACGCGAAACCGTGAACCCGGTCAGGCC
>JBAPYD010000484.1:0-3506 GCA_049284555.1 Chromatiaceae bacterium
ACCCGTCTCAGGCCGCTTGGCACCACCCGGGAGCCACCGTTCCCTGACCGGCCAGCCGTCACCCATCTCCCGCGGCGCGACATCCGCGGCCGCTCGCGCGGGCATAGCGGCTGATAGCGGACGTGAACCGTCTTTACGCCTTGCAGCACCTTTGCCACTTGCCCGCCACCGAGCGGTGGTTCCTGATGCACGGGAAGCCGATCGATCGCCCAACGGGCGGCGGCGCCATCAGCCACACCGAAGTCAGTCCGCGGGACAGCGGGGCGAAAGAAAAGTGGAACTGGGGGCCACCCCGACCACGCTCACAATCTGGTCAAGGCGCCCCGCTTTATTGCAAAGGGAAGGCTGCCCGCACCGCGTGGCAGCCGGTCAGACACGGAGGGTCACTCGCCCCAGCGGCCCATCATGCTCGGGATGACCTCGCAGACCGATCGACGCTCTGCTGCCTGTTACGGAGCCCCAGGACTGAGCCACAGGTGGAGCCTGCGTAAAGGTGAGACCCTGCACGCGTGAGGGCTTGCTTCGTCACCTACAGGCCGCCCTGAGCTTCGCCGCGAGAACGTTTCCGGATTGGACCGGTTTCCAGGCAGTGGGGGTTGTTTCGCTCCCCGTGATGTCTCCGGTCAGGTCGGTTCCGGTGAAGCCGGTGATGACCAGAATCCGGGATTTTTCATTGCGGCAATCGTATTGATATTGGACACGGATGGAGCGGTCTCCGAACTGCGTTGGTCGCTTATAGTTGGTCTTCTGCCAAAGGGTCACCAGATCGCCATCGCGGCGAATGGTGCTGTAGTCGATGAAATCTTCGTCCCCTCGTGCGTTGGTATCGATATAGGACCACCCGGGCGGGCCTGTGTCGCTGCTCGCGGGAGTCGATGTCGGGGTGTCGGACGTCGTGGCGCATCCGGTCAGGGCAAGCGCTCCGAGGGCAACTGGGAGCAGGGCGCGCTTCGGGATCATGTGACCTCCTGGTCTGTGAGCCGCAGTCAGCGGGGCAAGATACCCGAAGTCTGGCGAATTGTGCTTGCGTTGGATCGTCGAGATGTTGACGCTGGGAGTCGGGCGTGTCGCTCGCCTTCCCGGCACTCGTCCCGCTCGGCCGGGCACGATCAGCAACGGAAACCGAAGCGGCCAGCCTTCAGCAGCGAAAAGGGCCGCCTTAGGTGGCGGCCCTTTTCCTGTCATGGATCCCGCGCGGAGGAGCCCGCTTCACGGACAACCGGGGCGAGGGTGCATCGGGTGCTGTCTCGGCCTCACCGGCCCCCCGCCTCTCCTCCGCGTGGGAGGTAGCCCCCCGGCCTCCTTGCCTCGCCAAGACGTTGCGGCTTTCCCTCTCCGGGGCTCATCTACAGTATAGACAACGCCAGGGCGGCTGGCGTCGGCTCGTGCGGCCCGCGGGCCCGTAAGCCGGAACCTCCAGAAACAGGGCTCGGTTCCGGGGAGACACTGATTCGATGGACGCCACACTCATTCCCCTCATGATCCTGCTCACGGTCATCCTGCTCCCCGCGGTTGGCTACCCCTTCTACGCCTTCTGGCGCGCCAGGCGCAACGTCGCCTGGAACGTCGTGAATGCCGCCCTGGTGATGCAGACTGCCGGCCCTGACCTGCGCCAGGCGCTCGAGGCGGAGGTTCAGTCCCTGCTGCCGGCCCACCAGATGACACGGGAGTCGTTCGCACGCGCACCGCAGGAGGTCCGGCTGGCGATGTACTCCATCGCCATGCAAGGTCGCGGGATTCAGCCCCCAGGCCCTGCCACGTACTTCTATCCCCTGAGCAGCCCCCATTTGGCCCGTTCCGCCCAGACGCACATCCGTTACGTCAGGTTTCTGGTCGAATCCGAGCAGGCGCTGCGTCTCGAGGTCCTCGATGAGCGCTCGACCCCGACCTGACCGAAGGCACCCTCGAGCACCGGACCGCTCGGTGCCCGGGACGGTTTCGATCTCCCCGAGTTGCCAAATCCCCCCGATGTCGCACACTTTCACCTAGATTCACCCCAGAGGAGATGACCGTGACAGATCCGGAGCAAAGCAAGCCTGGCGAGAAGTCCGTCGACAAGATGGTGGCCGCCTATGAGGAGCTGTTGAAGCGGACCCACGAGACCATCGAGACGACCCAGAAGGAGTCGGTCCCCCGCTTCCGGGAGCTGCTGGAGAAGGCGCGGGACAACATGGTGGAGCTGGGGGAGCTGACCCGCGAGGAGGCCCACAAGGTGGCGGATTACCTGCGCCGGGACGTGGAGGATGCCGCCAGCTACATCGCGGAGACGGGGAACGACATCCGAGAGTGGTGGCGCTTCGACCTGGAGCTCATCGAGCAGCGGATGATGGACATGTTCGCCAGGGCCGCGGATCAGACCAGCCTCCAGCTCGCCCAGTGGGCCGAGAATGCCCGTCAGATGAGCCTCTATCAGGCGGGCGAGATCACGGGTCCAGGAACCCTGGTGTGCGACAAGTGCGGCGCCGAGACCCACTTCGTCCAGACGGGTCGGATTCCAGCCTGTGCCGAATGCGGCAACACGACCTTCCGGCGCAAGGAGAAGGCGTAGGGGCCAAGGGCCAATCATGCTGCCTTGGCCCGGCTGCAGGGCAGAGAGGTGTCGGCTACGTCGCGGGCTTGATCCCGCAGCCCTCGGCGGCGGCTGTGCAGCCCTTCCTTTCCCCTCTGCCCGCCCGTATAGTCTGGGCTCGCGTCAAGCCCCGTGGGAGAGACCGATCCGTCGCACTCCGTGCCCGTGGCCCGGAGGCTGGATCGGCGCCGAAGGCGCAACGGGCCCGGAATCGCTCAGGCAACAGGGACCGCGGGGCTGATGACCGACTCTGGAGAGCGGTTGCCGCCTGACACACAGGCCGCAACCCACCGACGGGGCAGCGGAGCACCCGATGCGAGGGGTATCTCTGCAAACTCTCAGGTCTAGGACAGAGGGGCGCCACCGGGGACTCGATCCTCCGGGCGTCGCTCTATAGTCCCTAGGGGAGGAGAGTCGGATGGGCAAGCGCACCCCGTTGTTTCCAGAGCATGAGCGTCTAGGCGCCCGCATCGTGCCCTTCGGCGGCTGGGACATGCCGCTGCACTATGGCTCCCAGATCGACGAGCACCACGCCGTGCGCCGTCACGCGGGGGCGTTCGATGTCTCCCACATGCGGCCGGTGGACCTTTCGGGCCGGGATGTCCAGCCCTTCCTCCGCCGACTCCTTGCCAACGACGTGGCCAAGCTCAAGGCGCCAGGCAAGGCCCTCTACAGCTGCATGCTGAACCCGAACGGCGGCGTGGTGGACGATCTGATCGTCTATTTCCGAGGGCCGAGCCGGTATCGAATCGTGGTCAACGCGGGCACCGCCGACAAGGATGTCGCCTGGATGCACACCCAATCCCAAGGCCTCGACGTCGCCATCGAGCGCCGGGACGACCTCGCCATGCTCGCCGTCCAGGGACCCGAGGCCCGCGGCCTCGCCGCGCCCCTGCTCCCGCGCGATTGCCAGGCGGCGGCCCTCGCGCTCAAGCCC
>JBAPYD010000485.1:0-3174 GCA_049284555.1 Chromatiaceae bacterium
GGCCAGGGTCCCGGCCAGGGCGAAGCCCGCGCCGCTGCCGCCCGATCGGCTGCGCCAACCGTGCACGAGCCCCATCCCGAGCACCAGCAGACCGCTGCCGTAGAGGGCCACCAGGGACCAGGCGGGATCCAGGGCCGAGACCGTGGCGGCCACCCCCGCTCCCTCGGCGCTGAAGAGGGCCCCGCAGCAGGAGGTGATGACGTCCGGGTTTAGCCCCAGGAAGTAGCCCAGCTGAGCCGCGGTCTCCAGGGCCACCAGGGGCAGGAGCCCGATCAGCATCCAGTATTTGACCCGCACCAAGGGATAGTCCGGGACCTGGCTGTCCAGCCGGTTGAGCATCAGCCAGGCCGCCCCGGCGAAGAAGACGAGGATCTTGAGGAACAGGGTCGGCCACCCCAGGGGGTGGGCGTTGAGAACCCCGGTGGCGCACATGGCCCCGACGAACTGGGTCGCCATCTGCTCGGCGTTGTAGACGAAGAGCAGGAGCGAGACCACCGCCGCCGCGAAGCACCAGGTCACCAGGGTCGAGATCAGGTAGGTGCGCCGCTCCAGCTCGAGCTGGCGCTCGCTGCCGCTCTCGATGTCCCAATGGCGCACGACCTGCAGCGCGAATCCCGCGGCCAGGGCGAGCAGCAGGGTCACCGTCAGGGAGATCCCGTTGAGCGCCAGGACCGGCGGGCTGATCAGCATCTGGAGTCCTCCGCAAGCCTGCCGTCACGCATCTCCAGGACGCGATGGACCCGGTCGGACTCGAACACGAGGGGGTCGTGAGAGCTCACCAGCACGGTCTTCCCCAGCCCCCGCAGCTCGTCGAGGAGCCCCACCAGCTCCCGCGACAGCCTGCTGTCCAGGTTGGCGGTGGGCTCGTCGGCGATCAGGATGCGCGGCTCGTTGATCAGGGCCCGGCAGATGGCGGTGCGCTGGGCCTCGCCCCCGGACAGCCACTCCACCCGCTCGCCGGCCTTGCGCTCGATTCCGAACTGGGCCAGGAGGGCCAGGGCCCGGCGGCGCAGGTCGCCGTGGCCCGGCGCCAGCGGATAGGCGGGGAGCATCACGTTCTCCAGCACCGACAGACCGCGGATCAGGTTGAAGCCCTGGAAGACGAACCCGAAGGTGCGGCGGCGCACCTGGGTCATGAAGCGCTCCGGCAGGTTCGAGAGCAGCTCCCCGTCCAGGAGGATGCGTCCCGAGGTGGGCCGCGAGAGGGCACCGATCATGGACAGCAGGGTGGTCTTTCCCGAGCCGCTGGGGCCCCGCAGCACCGTCATCTGGTTGGGGTCCAGATCCAGGGTCACACCCCGCACGGCCCAGAGCTCGTTGCTGCGCCCCTGGTTGAAGACCTTGCTGACATCGCGAAGCCTGATCATGGGGCGGCCCTAGCGCATCACCGCATCCGGGTCCATCACCGCCGCCCGCCAGATCGGGATGATGGTCGCGACCGTGTAGGGAAAGACCGTGAAGGCAAAGAGGGTGGCCACCTGGAGCCCATCGACGAAGGGGATGGGCCTGATCTCCGGGTAGAGCACCGCCCAGCCCTTGAGGACGGGCTCGAACAGGGCCGCCGACCCGTAGAAGACATGGGCATAGGCGAACAGATAGCCGAGGAAGAAGGCGGCCAGGGACAGGATGGCCCCCTCCCAGAACTTCATGCGCAGCACGTCACCGGTCTCCCAGCCGATGGACTTGAGGATGCCGATCTCTCGGCGCTCCTCCCCGCTGAGCCCCGAGGCCCGGTCCCAGGCGAAGATCACGAAGGCCAGCACCGTACCCGCCAGCAGCACGAAGACCAGCCCCTGGCGCCAGCCGAAGACGGCGTCGTAGGTGCGCAGGATCTCCTCGCGCAGGATGGGGCGGGTGTCGGGCAGGGCGAGGCTGAGCTTCTCGGCGACGGTGCGCACCTCCCGAGGGTTGCGGACCTCCAGCACGATGTCGGTGACGCGGTCTTCCGGATAGGCGAAGAAGCGCCGGAAGTCGGCTGCCGAGAGGAGCATGAGGTCGGTGCTCACGAGCTCGGTGGCGGCCGGGAGCAGGGAGGCGACGCGGAAGGAGAAGGGCTCCCCCCGGGCCGAGCGCAGGCTGAGATAGTCACCCACCGCCAGGCCCCGGGTCCGCGCGATCCCCGAGCCGATCGCGATCTCGCCGGGGGCCGGCGCCCGGTGCTCGGTGGACGACTCGGGCGGGACCATCAGGGTGTAGTTGGCCCGGACCGCCGGGTCGTAGAAATAGCCCCAGAGTCGACCGTACAGCGCACTCACCCCGCGAAGGCGTCCGATCCGCTCCAGGTACTCCATGGGCATGAGATCGTGGCGGCCCGCGACCTGACGCTGGAGGATGATCTGGGGCGAGTCCGCGAGCACCAGGGCCGCCTCCCGGCGCAGGGTGTGGGTGAACAGCATGACCGAGGCGAGCAGGAAGACGATCAGGGTGTAGACCAACAGCAGCCCCAGGTGCTTCCCGGGCCGCCGGGCGAGGGCCGAGAGGCTGTAGTCGATCAGGTACCGTTGCCGGCGCAGCCACTCCCTCATGGCGGGACCGGCGCCGGGACTGGCATCGGGGCCCGCGCGGGGACCAGGGAGCCGGTGGGGAAGTGCTCGATGGCGAGGGGATGGTCCTGGAAGGCGCTGTGGAGGTCCGCCTGACTGGGGTGGCGGGTGTAGCGTGCCTCGGTGAAGAGGGCCAGGTCGGTGAGGTCCAGGTCCGACACCAGGGCCGCGCGGCTCGCGATGGCCGGACCCGCCATACGGGATCTCAGGGCCGAGTCCAGGGCGGTGAGCAGGAGCAAGGCCGAGGCGACGGCGACGCCGCGGAGAAAGAGGTCGGACTTGCGCATGGGCTGGTGAAGCGACGTCGGTTGGCCGGGCGGGCGCGCCCTCGAAGGGGCTCGCGGCCCGTCATTCTGAGGGCACGGCGATCGCCGGGGCATTGATCGACGTCAGGCGGGGCCCGATCAGTGCCTGGCCGGGGGAGGGCGGAGGACCGTCGCGCAGGGGTGCGCGGTCGCCCGGCCCTGCGGCCGGGAGGGCGGTCAGAGCCGAAGGGGCGCCCCGTACCCCGTCAGCTCCAGATAGCCGCGGCCTACCACCTGTCCGCCCTCCCGCAGCAGGTTCGCACCCTCCCAGTAGAGGGTGCCCGCCGAGGCCCGTGAGTCGAGCTCCTGGTCCTCGAGCAGGGGCT